>JASIGS010000562.1 GCA_030052355.1 Streptosporangiaceae bacterium
GACCTGCGGCAGACCGACGACGAGGCAGAGCTCATCGGCTGGGTGCACGAGGCGTTCGAGCGTCGGCTTCCCGTCGTGCTCAACCCCGCGGCGTTCACGCACTACTCGTACGCGTTGCGGGACGCGCTCGCGATGCGCCGGGCGCCGCTGGTCGAGGTGCACCTGTCCAACCCGGCGGCTCGCGAGTCGTTCCGGCACGTTTCGGTGGTCGCGGGGGTCGCGGACGGCACCGTGGCGGGCTTCGGCCTGCACTCCTACGAGCTGGCGCTGCGCGCGGTCGCCAGGCTACTGGAGGCGCGGCCGGGCCCGGCCAGTTAGCATTCAGCCCAAAGCGGCGAAAGGCAGTGCGGCATGCGGATCGGGATGGCCCTGAACTACGCGGGCGGCTTCAAGGAGACGGCGGCCGAGCTCGCCGATTTCGAGAAGGCGGGCCTCGACATCGTGTTCGTGCCAGAGGCTTACAGCTATGACGCCGTCAGCCAGCTGGGCTACCTCGCCGCGGTGACGGAGCGGCTGCAGCTCGCCTCCGGGATCATGCAGTTGTACTCGCGCACGCCGACGCTGACCGCGATGACGGCGGCGGGCCTTGATTATGTGTCCGGCGGCCGGTTCAACCTCGGCATCGGCGCGTCGGGACCGCAGGTCGTCGAGGGCTGGCACGGCGTTCCTTACGACGCGCCCGTCGGCCGGACCAGGGAGATCATCGAGATCTGCCGGGCTGTCTGGCGGCGCGAACGGGTCGAGTACGCCGGGAAGCACTACCAGATCCCGCTGCCGGAAGGCCAGGGCACCGGCCTCGGCAAGGCGCTGAAGCTCATCAACCACCCGGTCAGGGACCGGATCCCGATCATCGTGGCCGCCCTCGGGCCGAAGAACGTGGAACTGGCCGCCGAGCTGGCGGAGGGCTGGGAGCCGATCTTTTACTACCCGGAGAAGGCACCCGGGGTCTGGGGTGCGTCGCTCGCCGCCGGCCGGGCTAAGCGCGACCCCGCGCTTGGCCCGCTTGACGTCATCGCGCAGACGGCGCTGGCCATCGGCGACGACGTGACGGGCCTGATCGATCTCATCAGGCCGGTCCAGGCGCTGTACATCGGCGGCATGGGCGCCAGGGAGAAGAACTTCTACAACGCCCTGGCGGTCAGGTACGGCTACGCCAGGGAGGCCGCCGCGATCCAGGACGCGTACCTGGCAGGCCGCAAGGACGAGGCCGCCGGGCTGATCCCGCAGGAGCTGCTGGAGAGCGTGTCGCTGATCGGGCCGAAGTCTTACGTGGCCGAGCGGGTGGCGGCGATGCGGGAGTCGGGCGTGACCACGCTGAACGTCGCGCCGCTCGGCACCACGCACGCGGAGCGCGTCGCGCTGATCGAGCAGATCCGCGACCTGGCCGCCTGACTCGCCCGGTCAGGCAGGCCGGCCCCGCTCGGGCCGGATCGCCGCGGTCAGCCCGATCGCGGCGAGGTAGGCGAGCGCGGCGACCGTGAACGGCGCGTGCAGGGTCCCGGCGTGGCCGCTCCGCTGTGAGGCGGCCAGCAGCGCGCCAAGCAGCGCGACACCCATGGCCCCGCCGGACTGCCGGGCGGCATTCAGGATCCCGCTGGCCAGGCCGGCGTGCTGTCGCCCGGCCGAGCCGACGACCACGGCGGTCATGGCAGGCATCGCGGGCGCGCACAGGGCAACCAGCACCGAGCCCGCGACTATCAGCGCCAGCGGCGTGCCGGTGCCTGCGAACGCGAGCAGGGTGGCGCCGGCCGCGGCGACGGCGAGTCCCGCGATCATCGGTGGCTTGGGCCCGAGCCTCGCGATCAGCGGGCCGCTGGCCAGCGACCCAGCCCCGAGGGCGACGCTCATCGGCAGGATCAGCAGGCCGGTGCTCAGCGCCGACTCGTGCCGCTCCTGCTGCAAGAACAGCGAGAGGCAGATCATGGTGCCGTACAGGCAGAGATTGAACAGCACGCCGACGCTGGTGGCGACGCTGAGATTGCGGGACCGGAACAGCCGCAGCGGCAGCATCGGAGCCTGCTGCCGGCGCTCGGCCAGCACGAAGAGCACCGCGATGCCCGCACCGGTCGCCAGCAGCGCGAGCGGCACCGGCGCGAGCCAGCCCTGCTGGCCCGCGGTGATGAATCCGGCCGTGAGCCCGGTGAGCGCGCCCACCCCGAGCAGCAGTCCCCACAGGTCGATCTGCCGCGAGCTGTTGCGCGGCGACTCCGCCACGTACCGGTGGAGCAGCCAGATTGTCAGCGCGCATACCGGGACGTTGATCACGAAGATGAGCCGCCACGTGGCCACGGCCACCAGCACGCCGCCGAGTACGGGCCCCAGCGCCACGCCGATGGCGCCCATGGCGCCCCACACGCCGATGGCATGTGCCCGCGACCGCGGATCAGGGAACTGGTGCACGAGCAGGGCGAGCGAGCACGGCAGGAGGGCGGACGCGCCCAGGCCCTGAAAGGCGCGCGCCGCGATCAGCACGCCGAGCGTCGGAGCCGCCGCGCAGGCCGCCGACCCGACGCCGAAAACTATCAGCCCGGCCGTGAACAGCCGGCGGGCGCCGGACCGGTCCGCCTCTGATCCGGCCGTCAGCATGACCGCCGCGAGCCCGAGCGTGTACGCGTCGACGACCCACTGCAGGCCGGCCAGCGAGCCGCCGAGGTCTCGCTGGATCGCCGGGAGCGCGACGTTCACGATCGTGACGTCCAGCTGGATGATGGAAAGCCCCAGGCAGACCGTGATCAGGCCGAGGGCCGCGGCCCGCCCGGCCGGTGACGTCCGGGCCGTCAACGCTTGCCGCGGCCGCAGTTCAGCCGTGGTGCGGCGATCGCTGCCTCGCGCCACCCGCAGGCCCCCTCCGTGCGGTGCTCGCGAACTCGGACCCGGTACCCCGTCATCGCCGTCCCAACCGGGCGCGCTAGCACGCGACTGAATGAAGCCGGAGGCTGGCCGGCCAGCCGCTCGTCATTTGGCACAATCACGTCATCTGTGTGCGCCTCGAAACGGGCGTTCTCGCCGGGACGCGCTGAGGCCGGCTCAGCGGCTCGCCTGCGGTGCTCGTTTCGGCTTCCTGGTTGCGGGCAAGCCTCAAGGTGCGCTGGACGAAGGGAGCGTCATGGCACCAAGGCGGCGCAAGCGGGGTAACGGGCCCAAGGTACTGATCGTCGGCGGCGGGTTCGCCGGTCTCTCCGCGCTGCAGGCGCTGGCCCGCACGAAGGCGCAGGTCACGGTCATCGACCAGAACGTCTACAGCACGTTCCAGCCGCTGCTGTACGAGGTCGCGACGGCCGGCCTGACCTCCGCCGACGTGGCCTACCCGCTGTGGACGGCGACGGGGCGCCGCGGCGCCGCGTTCCGCAAGGGCGAGCTGAGCGACCTTGACCTGGACAAGCGGGTCGTCACGCTCGCGGCAGGCGAGCAGCTCGAATACGACTACCTGATCATCGCGACCGGGGTAAGCGCCGCCTTCTACGGCGTAGCCGGAGCGGCCGAGAACGCCATGAGCCTCTACACCCGTCGGGACGCGGTCGCCCTGCGCAACCGGCTGATGGACGAGCTTGAGCGGCGCAACGAGGGCATGGCCGATCCGGAACTCGACGTGACCATCGTGGGGGGCGGCGCCACCGGCGTCGAGCTGGCCGGAACGCTCGCCGAGCTGCGCAACGTGGCGCTCCCTGCGGTCTATCCGGAGATCGACCGCGCGCTGTTCAAGGTCCGGCTCATCGAGATGGGCCCCGCCTTGCTGCCTCCGTATCACGACAAGCTCCGCGAGTACACCCGCCAGCAGCTGGTGGACCGGGGTGTGGAGGTGCGGCTCAACACCGCCATCAAGGAAGTGCGGGCCGGCACCGTGCTGCTGGCGGACGGCAGCGAGCAGCGCAGTGACATCACGGTGTGGGCGGCTGGCGTGTCGGGACCCGATACCGCCTGGACGGCACGGTTCGCGCGCGGCAAGGGCGGCCGGATCGAGGTCGCGGCGGACCTGAGGGTCAGCGGGCAGGACCGGATCTTCGCGGCGGGTGACGTCTGCCTGAACGAAGACAAGCCGGTACCGCAGCTAGCCCAGCCTGCGCTGCAGCAAGGCAAGCACGCCGGCGAGCAGGTCGCCCGGCTGATCGCCGGGGAGCCGACGAAGCCGTTCAGGTACTTCGACAAGGGCGTCATGGCGACCATCGGCCGCCGTTCCGCGGTCGCGGAACTGCGCGGCGGCCTGCAGCTACGCGGCACGGTCGCCTGGTTTGCCTGGCTCGGCCTGCACCTCATCTACCTGCTGGGGAACAGGAACCGGCTGGTCACGCTCGTCAACCTGTCCTGGCGCTACCTGACCTGGAGCCGGGGCGGTGGCGTGATCCTCGGCGACGACGTGCCGGAGCAGGACTGACGCCGGCCAGGCGGTGGCTGCGGCTCCACTAGAGTTCCGCTATGCCCCAGATACACGCAGCTCGCCGCGCGCTCGCACAAGAGAAGATCGCAGGGACGGGCGCCGATGCCGCCCTGATCACTGTCCCGGCCAACGTCCGTTACTTGTCCGGCCTGGTCAGTTCCAACGCAGCGGTGCTGCTGCCAGCCCAAGGGCCAGGGGTGCTGGCCACGGACTCCCGCTACGCGGAGACCGCGCGGCAGCATTGCGCGGACCTCGAGCTGCTGGTCGAGCGCCAGATTGAGCCCGCTCTGGCAAAGCTCGCCGCCGATCGCGGCTGGCGCAAGCTGGCGTTCGAGGCGCAGGACGTGACCGTCGAGCGGCTGGAGACGCTGACCGCGGTCGAGGGCGGTCCCGAGCTCGTCCAGCTTGGCCGCGTCGTCGAGGAAATCCGGATGGTCAAGGACGAGGCGGAGATCGAGCTGCTCGCGAGGGCGTGCGCGATCACGGGCGAGGCGTTCGCGCAGATACTCGGCGAGATCAGGCCTGGCCGGACGGAGCGGGAGCTGGCGGTGCTGCTTGAGCGCGCCATGGTGGATCTCGGCGCCGAGGCGCTAGCCTTCGACTCGATCGTCGCCAGCGGCCCCAACGGCGCGATCCCGCATCACTCGCCGGGCGACCGGCCGTTCGCGACGGGCGACCTGATCACCATCGACTGTGGCGCCAGGTTCGCCGGGTACCACGCCGACATGACCCGTACCGTGGCACTCGGCGAGCCAGCCGGCTGGCAGCGGGAGATCTACGACCTCGTGGCCGCCGCCCAGCTGGCGGGGGTGGCTGCCGCGGTCCCCGGCGCCGAGCTCAGCGAGGTGGACGCGACGGCGAGGGACATGATCGCCGCGGCGGGCCATGCCGATCACTTCCAGCACGGCCTGGGCCACGGCGTTGGCCTGGAGGTGCACGAAGCGCCGATGATGGCGCCAGGCCGGACGGGTAGACTGATGGACCGAGTTCCCGTCACCGTCGAGCCTGGCGTCTACTTGCCGGGCCGGGGCGGCGTTCGGATCGAGGACACGCTCGTTGTGCGCGCGGGCAAGGGTCTGCCCGGCGCTGGTCAGCCCGGCACTGGTCAGCCTGGCGCCGGTCAGCCCAGCACCGCGGCGGCGGAGATGCTCACCACGACCACCAAGGACCTGCTCGTGCTCTGACTGGCACGGCGGTCCGCACGCATGCAGGAGAAACAGACGTGGCCACCACGAACGACCTGAAGAACGGCATGACGCTGAGCATCGACGGCCAGCTCTGGAACGTGGTGGAGTTCCAGCACGTCAAGCCCGGCAAGGGCGGTGCCTTCGTGCGCACCAAGCTGAAAAACGTCATGTCCGGCAAGGTCGTGGACAGGACCTTCAACGCCGGCGTACGGGTCGATGTGGCCAACGTCGACAGGCGGGAGATGCAGTACCTGTACCGCGAGGGCGACGACTTCGTCTTCATGGACACGCAGGACTACGACCAGCCGCACATCCCTGCCAACATCGTCGGCGACGCCGCCAATTACCTGCTCGAGGAGCAGACCGCCGTGGTCGCCTTCAACGACGGCACGCCGCTGTACGTGGAACTGCCCGCCGCCGTCGAGCTGACCGTCAGCCAAACAGATCCTGGCCTGCAGGGCGACAGGTCCACCGGCGGAACCAAGCCCGCCACGCTGGAGACCGGCGCCCAGATCCAGGTGCCGCTGTTCATCACCACCGGGGAGAGAGTCCGGGTCGACACGCGGTCCGGCGATTACCTCGGCCGGGCCTGACCGGGCGCCCGGCGGCGGGAGGCCAGGCGGCTTGAATGGCGGCGCGGAGCAAGGCCCGCAAACGGGCACTGGACATCCTGTTCGAGGCGGAGATCAGGGGCGAACCTGTACTCGAGCTGCTGCGATTGCGGACCGAAGAGGCGGCGCCTCCCGTTCCCGCTTACGCGGGCGAGCTGGTACGGGGCGTGCACGAGCACCGCGAGAAGATCGACGCGCTGCTGAGCGAGCACGCTCAGGGCTGGACGCTGGACCGGATGCCCGCCGTGGACAGGAACGTGCTGCGGATCGGCGCCTACGAGCTGCTCTGGCGCGACGACGTGCCGGACCCGGTCGCGATCAGCGAGGCGGTCGCGCTGGCCGGCCAGCTCTCGACGGACGACTCGTCATCATTTGTGAACGGACTGCTGGCGCGGCTGCTCGAGCTTAAGCCCACCCTGGCCCTGTAGGGCGGGCTCGGCGAACAGGCAGCTGGATATAACAGCGCAAATAGTGCGATCCGCTCGACGGTAATGATCTATGGCGGCGACTCGTGGGCAGAGGCTCAGTCCAGGCGGGCTCGTGCGACGGTGCTGAGCAGGGCCTATGCGCCCGTGATGATCAGATGTTAGCGGCGCTTTGGCGCGCGCCGGCAGACTGACGCTGGCACGGGCAGACCACCACGGGCGACCCTGACTGGTTTAGGGGGCGCGAGGCGCGGCAAGCAGCCGGCCTGCACGAGGCTGGTCAGTCCGACGGCCACGATGCGGTTGCCGGGCAGCCCGGCCACGCACTCACGCGGGGGCTGCGTGGCCGGGTTCGTCCTCGCCAGCGTGTTCGACTGTCGGTGGGCGGCGTTAGAGTCAGCTCAGGCGGACGAGGTCGTAACTCCTGGCGGGTGAGTCATGGGGGACCGGGGCGAGGCGCCCTGCGGGTGCGTGAGCGGCGGGCGGGAGAGCGCTCCCCCTGTGAGCGGGGCCAGGTGAGCGGTACGGAGCGGTTCGCTGACGACGCCGGCTGTCACATCCTGCACGTGGACATGGACGCGTTCTACGTAAGCGTGGAGGTCAGGGACCGGCCCGAGCTTGCCGGGCAGCCGGTGATCGTCGGCGGGCTGTCCGGCCGCAGCGTGGTGCTGTCTGCCAGCTACGAGGCGCGGGCGTTCGGCGTCCGCTCGGCCATGCCGATGTCCCGGGCCCGGCGCCTCTGCCCTCAGGCCACGGTGATACCGCCCCGCCACCGCCTGTACGGCGCGGTGTCGAAGGAGGTCATGGCGATCTTCAGGTCGGTGACCCCGCTGGTGCAGCCGCTCTCGCTGGACGAGGCGTTCCTCGACGTGTCCGGGGCGATCAGGCGCCTCGGCTCGCCGGCCCGGATCGGGCAGCTCATCAGGCAGCAGGTCGCCGAGCAGCAGCAGATCACCTGCTCGGTCGGCGTCGCGGTCAACAAGTTCCTGGCCAAGCTGGGCTCGGTGCGTTGCAAGCCGGACGGCATGCTGGTCATTCCGGCGGACGGCGTGCTGGAGTTCCTTGACCCGCTGCCGGTGTCAGCCCTGTGGGGCGTGGGTGCGAAGACCGGTCAGGCGCTGGCGAGACTCGGGCTGCGGACCGTCGGGGACATCGCCCGCACGCCGGTGAGCGCGCTGGGGGCCGGGCTCGGCGAGGCCGCGGCCGCCCACCTGCACGGGCTGGCGTGGGGCAGGGATGACCGCGACGTCGAGGCGGCAGCGGCGGAGAAGAGCGTTGGCGCGGAGGAGACCTTCGACGTGGACCAGAGCGACCCGGAAGTCATCCGCCGGGAGCTGCTCCGGCTGTCCAGGCGGACGGCGAGCGCGCTGCGATCGTCGGGCTACGCGGCTCGAACCGTGGTGGTCAAGCTGCGGAAGGCCGATTTCAAGACGATCACTAGGTCCCGGACGCTGCCCGAGGCCACGAACGAGACGCAGCGGATCTACGCGACCGCGTGCTCGCTGTACGAGGCCTCCGGGCTGAGCGCGCGCGCCAGCCTGCGGCTGGTCGGCGTCAGGGCGAGCGGCCTGGTGCCGGCGGCCGTGGCGGGCACCCAGCTCGCGCTCGGCGGCCGGGGAGGATCATGGCACGACGCGGAGTCGGCGGTCGACCGGATAGCTGGCAAGTTCGGCGCCGATGCGATCAAGCCGGCGACCCTTGTCACCGGCGAGCGGCCCGGCCGTTCGCGCGAGCCAACCAGCTAGCTGCGGGCAACTAGAATGCAACTGGGCGGGCGGTGTGGCCGCGCACGATGGGACGCGGGTGCCAAACGAGCGCGAAGTGTGACCAGTTAGCGGGTCTGCAAAGTGCTTGGTAACGTGTACCCTTCCCGAGTGCGCCCCAGCGCTCGTATTGTGGGCTTAAAGCAGTAGCAGGCCTGCGGCGATGAGCAAGGGCCGAAGTTCGTGGGAGGCACGGTGCCGCTCTCTGAGCACGAGCAGCGTCAGCTCGAGCAGATTGAGCAGGCGCTCTACGCCGATCATCCGAAGCTCGCCAGGATCATGCGGGCGAAGGATCCTAAGGTTCACTATCGGCGCAGAGTGATCCAGTCAGCGCTGGGCTTCCTTGTCGGTATTGGGATGGTAGCGGCTGGTTTCGTCCTGAAGCACGTCTGGCTCGAGATCCCGGGATTCGCCGTGATGCTCGCCAGCGCGCTGTGGGCCGTGTCGAGCTACCGGCGGATGGCGGGCGTCCTGGCCAGGAACAATGGCGGCCGACCGCACCGTCGTGACCGTCGCGACCGGCGGGCGGCCAGGCGCGCGGACGGCGGGTTCATGGAACGTCTCGATGCCCGCTGGCGGCGCCGTCAGGAGCGCGGCCGCTAGCCTTCGAACGGCGCCAGGCGCGCCAGGGATGGTCCTAGGCCGTTGTCTGGTGCCCTGACCGGCGTTGCGCCGCCCGGCGGAGCTGGCGCTGCCGGAGCTGGCGCTGCATGGCCGGCAGCGAGGTGTCCAGCCAGCCGAGCAGGTCACCGGCCCGCTGCAGGCCGCGCCGGAACGCGCTCAGCGTGGAGGCCGGCATCAGCACCGCGCGTAGCCGCTGCGACCTGGTTGAGTCGGCGGCGATGGCCCGGCGGACGGTCTGCACGTCGCCGCGCAAGCTGCCACCTGGCCTGGCCGACAGCGCGTAGCGGGCACGCTCTTCAGCCGCGCCGATCCTGGCAATTGCCTGCCGGGCAGCATCGTCCAGCTCGGCGTCACCGCCGATCCGCCGGGTTAGCGCCCGCGGAGACTCGCTCGGCTGGCTGGGCAGGCCGTAGTCGTCTAGGTCGTCGATGAGCTCGTGCCACGCCGCGTGGGCGAGCTCGGCGTCGCCGGATGCAGACAGCCACCGCTTGCGCCTGGTCGCCAGCCGGCCGAGACCGGGGCAGGCCAGCAGCAGGAGGAGAACGACGGGGATCAGCACTGGCCAGGGAAAACCGGGCTTGGACGACCCGGCCAGTGATGCGGCGCCGGCGCCGTCCGCGCACAGATTAGCGGGCACTGCCCGATTTAGCAGAATTCCACATACTTCATGCTTTTCGGGGTTGTTGTTGTTGTCGGTGTTGGCATTCTGGCGGCCACTGCCGGTGCTGATCTTGGTCGTGTTGTTGTTTGCCGCTGACACGCTGCCGCTGGCGGTTTTCACCGTGTTTTGCGCGTACGACGGCACGGTGGCCGAACCCTGGCCAGTCGACCCACCCGGAGTCGGCTCGAACCGCACCCAGCCGAGGTGCGGGACGTAGACCTCCGGCCAGGCGTGCGCGTCTGCCGTGGTGACCGTCCACGTTCCGTGCTTGCCTTCGGCGCCGGCGGTGTAGCCGACGGCGACCCTGGTCGGTATCCCCAGCAGCCGGGCGAGCACGGCGAATGCCCAGGAGAACTGCTGGCAGAAGCCCCGCTTGTCGGTGGTCAGGAAGTCAAGCAACCAGCGCGACGAGTTGGGCAGGCCGGGCTTGAGGCTGTAGCTGAAGTGCTTCTCGAAGTAGTCCTGCAGCACTTCGGCCTTTTCGAACGGAGTGCTCACGCCGGCCGTGATGTCCTGCGCCATGGTCCTGAGCGTCTTCCAGTACGGGCCGGTGTAGGTGCCGTAAGCCTTCATGATGTCGGCCGGCACGTCCGATTCCGAGTAGTTCTCCTCGGCTTTCGTCGGCTGGACCTCGGTGCTCGTGACGGTGTAGTCCAGGCCGGACATCGACTCCGAGTTGGAGAACACGGTGAGCGAGGGCGTCTCGGTGAAGCGGCCGGCGCTGTCGATCGTCACCGATGCCGGCGCGTACGGCATGGGCAGCCTGGCCGCGCCGCCCTGCACCATGGAGATCTTCGTGATCACCTTGCTCACCGGAACGCCACTGACCAGCCCCGGTATCTGCTCCGGGAGTTTCCCGTCCTTGGGCACGACCTTGTCGCGCGGTCCGGTCAGGTCGCCGTAGAGCCACTCGTTCTGCTTGGCGTTGTAGTTGAGGGCGTACAACTGCAGGTACTGCTCCTGCGTCTGCTTGGAACTGAGAGTGGTCGTGTAAGTCAGTACCTTCTGCGGTGTGGACTCCGTGAGATAGCGCTGCACCTGCAGCAGCGGAGCCAGTTGCCCGGTCGAGACGCCGCCGCCGGTGGTGGACCCGGAACCGTTGCCGGGTCCGGCGAAGACGTCGTGGACGTGCATGGTCGGCAGGACGGCCGGGACGACGATCGCCAGGCAGACCGCGGCGAGACCGATGCGGCGGCCCGATGCCGCGATCTCCCGCGTGTCCGGGCCCGGCCCAGCCTCGTCGGTGGGCTGCACGTACCGGAACGCGACGAGCCTGCCCCACATGCGCAGTCGCTGCCGGCCGTCGGAGGAAAGCAGCAGCAGGAACCCGGCGAGCCCGGCCGCGAAGGTCAGCCACTCGCCGAGGCCGAAGCCCTTGATGTTGCTGGCCACCGGGACGCTGAACAGCGCGAGCAAGGGCAGGCCCGCGATGGCGGGGCGCCGCAGCCACACGGCCAGTATGTCGACGCAGATAGCGACGAGCCCGATGCCTGCCGCAGCAAAGAAGCTCACCGCCGAAACATCATTGATGGGCGGCAGGTAGTGGAACTGGGCCGTGGCCTGACTCGGCAGCCGCGACATGGCACTCAGCGAGTTCTGAGTGGGGATGACACGCGCGAACGACTTGCCCGGCTCGAATACGAGGTTCAGGTAGATCAGCAGCAGGGCCAGGTAGGTCGCGAGCGTCGCGACGAGCCGCGGCAGGCGGCCGGCGAAACCGCTGGCGGCGATGACCGCCACGATCAGCAGGCCGCCGATGCGCGGGTACCAGCTGTGCGCGGTCAGCAGGGGCATGACGGCGATCAGGACGAGGAACGCCCCGCCGGCCGCGGCTCTGATACCGCCGAGCCTGGTCAGGGTTCCGGCCAGTGCGGCGCAGAGCACGGCGCCGATGCCTGCGAACAGCCAGGCGTTGCCGGAGACCACGGCGTTCAGCGACAGGGAGGCGGCGATGACCGCGACGGCGGCCGACGTAGTCAGGCGGGGGTTCATCGCAGCTCTCCTGCCGTGGCGGCCGGACGGCTCTGCAGCGCCTCCGTCGGGACGAGCCGTTCAGCGCTGCCTGGCAGCCGGTGCCAGGCAGCGTCGAGCGGCATGCCCGCGTCGACCGACACGACGTGCCAGCCGGCCGCGCGCAGCGCGGCCGCGGCGGGCGCGGTCTCGGCCGGATCGGACATGCCGTTACTGGCCACGCGTTCGGTGCCATCCCGGCGGGCGACCGCAGAGTCCGCAGCAGGGTGTCCTGCATCCGGAGGATGTCCGCCGTGGTCCCCTGCTACCTCGCCACTGGCAGCTGGCTGTGCCCGGCCCTGCCGATCCTGGTCCGCCCAGGTCGACACGGCGAGCAGGAACGCTATGGCCTGGCTGCCTTCTGTCCTGCTGGCGGCGAGCGCCCTTGCCTCAGCCTCGGAAATCCGGCCGGTTATCGCGATGACCACGCCAGAGCCGGAGCTCCTGAGCTCTCGAAAGCCCTTGGACAGGTCGCGGCGCGCGGATGGCCTGATCACGGCCAGCGAATCAAGCAGAGCGTCCTGGAAGAGCGCGCCGCCCGCGATGACCTCGGAGTCGGTGATGAGCTGCCCGGTCAGCCCCTGCTGCGATACGTGCACGCCCACGGACGCGGCCGCGCTGACCGCCAGCTCGAAGGACGACGCCGCGCCGGTGCCCATGTGCGCACTGGCGCGGGTGTCGAGCAGGATGGTGGCGCGGTTGCGCCACCGCTGTTCCTCCCTGCGCACCATCAGCTCGCCGTACCTCGCGGTCGAGCGCCAGTGCACCCGGCGCAGGTCGTCGCCGTCGCGGTAGGAGCGCGGGATCACGTCATCCTCGCCGGCGGTCGAAGCCAGCCGCGCCCTGCCGTCGCCCTCGCCGGCCCACGATCGGCTCAGCACCGTGCTAGCCAGCGGGACGACACGTGGCGTCACGACGAGCCGGCTGCGCCCGGAGAACGACCGGGCCAGCTCGACCAGTCCGAACGAGTCGGCGACCCGGAGCTGGAGCGGGCCGATCTCGAACTTCCCGCGCAGGTCGGAGCGCAGTGGGTAGGTAAGCTCGCGCACGCCGTTCCGCTCGATCCTGTCGAGCACGTACCTCGGCCTGGTACCGAGGGCGTACGGGACAGCGTCCTCGGCGAGCATGATCCCGGACGCCAGCCGTGACACGTTCTCCAGGCGCAGCGTGACCGTCGCCGTCTGGCCAACCGGAACCCGCGGCGGGCTGATCCTGCGGGTGCAACTGAGCCGGTACTGGGCGCGGCGCGCGGCGCCGGCGGCGAGCAGCGGAAGCGCGAGCAGCGCGACACCCACGCAGAGCAGGCCGCGCTCGCCGAGCAGGTAGCCGGCGATCGAAGACGCGGCGCCCGCGGCCAGGAAAGACGTGCCGCGCGTGGTCATCCCGGCGAGCCATGACGTCCGCATCGGAGCCTTCTTCCCGGCTGGTCTGCGAGGCGGGCCGGAGCACGCCCCGTCGCTTTCCCCCGCTTTACCGCCCTGGCAGTGGCAACCGCTGAACTATGCCCACGAGCACCTGGTGCGGTAGCTCACGGCCGACCATCGCCTCGGCGCTCGGCAGCAGACGGTGCGCGATCACCGGCACGGCGAGGGCCTGCACGTCGTCCGGTATGACGAAGTCGCGCTCGTCCAGCGCCGCGTGTGCCCGGCTCGCGCGCAGCAGATGCAGGGCGGCCCTGGGCGAGGCACCGAGCCGGAGCTCGGCCGATGACCGAGTCGCGTTGACCAGGTCGATGATGTACTGGCGGATCGCGGTGGACACGTGCACCTCACGTACCGCGGCGACCAGGGCGCGCACGTCGCTGGCGTGGGCGACCGGCTTGAGGTCGTCGAGCGGGGAGAACGAGCCGTGCGTGTCCAGCATGGCGAGCTCGGCTTTCCGGTCCGGATAGCCAATCGAGATCCGCGCCATGAACCTGTCGCGCTGCGCTTCCGGCAGCGGGTAGGTGCCCTCCATCTCGACCGGGTTCTGCGTCGCGATCACCATGAACGGCGGCTGCAGCTGGTAAGTCGTGCCGTCGACCGTGACCTGGCGCTCTTCCATCGACTCAAGCAGCGCCGACTGGGTCTTCGGCGAGGCCCGGTTGATCTCGTCACCGAGCACCACGTTCGCGAAGATCGGGCCTGGCTTGAATTCGAACTCGCGCAGTTCCTGGTTGAAGGCGCTCACCCCGGTGATGTCACTCGGCAGCAGGTCGGGGGTGAACTGCACCCGGCGCACGGAGCAGTCGATGGACCTGGCGAGCGCCTTGGCCAGCTGGGTCTTGCCCACGCCAGGCACGTCCTCGATCAGGATGTGCCCCTCGGCCAGCAGCACGGTGAGGGCGAGGCGGACGGCCTCCGGCTTGCCGGAGATCACGGTCTGCACCGCGGCGCTCACTTGCTGGGCGACGGCCACGAGCTCGTCCAGCGTCCGGTCTGCATGCTGCTCGGTGTCCGTGACCAAGTTGTCCTCCTGGCAGACATCCCCCGTAGCGATTATCACGCGTCTTCGGGCGCACTGCACTGTCCCGGCTGGTACCCCGTGCGTCAGAGATTACGTCTGTGTATATCCCGCGGCTGATTCCGCCTCCGCATCGGGGCCATAACGCTGCGGTGACAAGTGCGGAACGCGTGTCACCCACTTCACTCCACCACCATGAGCTGGCAAATCGCTCGCCGATTGCGCCGTGCACCAGGCGCCCGTGATTGACGGTGGGGGATAGTGGAGTACAGTGGTGGCCAGTGGTCAGCATTGGGACCAATGGTGGCCTGCGTGACGCGCCAGGTGGGGACTCGGGGAGGTGAGGCGGGTGTTCCTCGGCACGCACACCCCCCGCCTCGACGAGAAAGGCCGCCTCATCCTCCCGGCCAAGTACCGCGACGAACTGTCCGCTGGGCTTGTGATCACCAAGGGCCAGGAGCGCTGCCTCTACGTGTTCCCCGTCCCGGAGTTCACCAGGATCACTGAGGCGCTGCGAACCGCGCCGGTCACCGCAAAGGCGGTGCGGGACTACAGCCGGGTCTTCTTTGCCAGCGCGTCGGACGAGGAACTCGACAAGCAGGGCCGCGTCACGATCCCGCCGGGCCTGCGGGACTACGCGGGACTGCAGCGCGACTGCGTCGTGATCGGCGCCAACACCCGGCTGGAGATCTGGGACGCGCCGAGCTGGGCCAGCTACCTGGAGCAGCAGGAGGACGCGTTCTCCGACGCATCGCAGGAGGTGCTGCCGGGAGTTCTGTAGCGCGATTGCCGGCACAAGATGCCCGGCGAGGCCTCCACCCGTGCTGGACGGGCACAGGACCGGCTGACGTCACTTCCCCGGCGTCAGGCGGACACCAGGGACCGCGTCACTCACGGCGCGGATGGCGGCCTGGCCGGGCATCGCGCCGGGCAGTTGGGCCAGGCGGTCGGGCCGGGCAGTAGCGCCGGGCAGTGGGGCGCCGGGCAGGCGGCGGCGAGCGACAGCGAGGGGGCACGATGACAGCGGATGCGCACCTTCCGGTCATGCTGGACCGGGTCCGCGAGCTGCTTGCGCCTGCGCTCGAGCCGTCCGGTGCGGTCCTGGTGGATACCACTCTCGGACGGGCCGGCCACGCCAGCGCGCTGCTAGCCGACCACCCCGGGCTCAGCCTCATCGGCATCGACACCGACCCCGCGGCCGTCGCCGAGTCGCGGCAGGTGCTAGCGGCGTTCGCCGGCCGCGTGACGCTTGTCCAGGCGGTCTACGACGAGCTGCCGCAGATCCTGGCCGCGGCTGGGCTCGCCGCCGTGCAAGGCGTCTTGTTCGACCTCGGTGTGTCATCGCCGCAGCTGGACAACGCCAGCCGGGGCTTCGCCTACGCGCAGGATGCTCCGCTCGACATGCGGATGAACCCGGCGGGCGAGCTGACCGCCGCCGACGTGCTCAACACCTACCCTCCCGACCGCCTCGCGCGGGTGCTCCGCGAGTACGGCGAGGAGCGGTTCGCGCAGCGGATCGCCGACGCGGTGGTGCGGGAACGGGAGCGCGCGCCGCTCTCGTCGACCGCCAGGCTGGCCGAGATCGTCAGGGAGTCGATCCCGGCGGCGGCCCGCCGGACCGGCGGAAACCCCGCTAAGCGCACGTTCCAGGCGCTGCGGATAGAGGTGAACGGCGAGCTGGACGCGCTACATCGGGCGCTGCCCGCAGCGCTCGATGCGGTCGCTGTCGGCGGCCGGATCGTCACCCTCGCCTACCACTCGCTCGAGGACCGTGCCGTCAAGCAAGCGTTCGCGGCGCGGTCGGCCGACACCACGCCACGCGGGCTGCCCGTGTCGCTGCCCTCGGCCCGGCCGCAGTTCCGGCTGCTGACCAGGGGTGCACAGAAGCCGTCGGAGACCGAGGTGGCGGCGAACCCGCGGGCCGCATCCGCCAGGCTGCGCGCGGCTGAGCGGGTCAGGGCAGCGGCGTGAGCAGCAGTCGAGAAAAGAAGGGTGCAACCGCATGGATGACACGCTGACCGGGCCTTCCAGGGGTCGTTCCCAGGGCGGTCGGGGGGACGGTTCCCCCCGGCAGACCGGCACGCTCGGGTCACGGCGCCCGGTCGGGGCTGCGCGGGGGCCGGCCGGGGCATCAGGCAAAGCCGCGAGCGGGCTGGCGGGGCGAGACTATGACCGGCCGGGGCGGGCCCCGACGGCCCCGAGGACGCCCTTCGTCTTGCTGGTGCTCGGCCTGCTCGGCGGCGGCCTCGTCTGCCTGCTCGTGATCAACACGACGCTCGGGGATGCCAGCTTCAAGATCAGTCAGCTCCAGCAGACCGGGACGACGCTCGCGCAGCAGGAGCAGACGCTGCAGCGCGAGGTGTCCACGCTCGCGGCCCCGGCCCAGGTGGAACGGCAGGCCTACCAGCTCGGCATGCGCCCGCAAAGCCGGGTGTGCTTCCTGGAGGTCGGTAAGACGGCGCGCCGCGGG
>JASIGS010000563.1 GCA_030052355.1 Streptosporangiaceae bacterium
GGCGATTGCCGAGTTCAGCAAGACCGAATAGGCAAGCGGCACGGGTCTGCGAGCCGCGTGCGGTTACCGGCACGGGTCTGCGAGCCGCGTACAGGTAGGTACGGTATGGGGTCTCAGGGTCGCGGAGGTCAGCCGGGGCGCGGCCGGACAGGACGAAACTGTCCGCCCGCGCCCCGGCCACCCTCCGCTCCGCAGCCTACGGGCAAGTCTGATTGCCCCGTCCGGGGTACTCCCGCGAACGACCGCAACACGTACGGTCTCGATGGCGGCTCTCCGCGCGGTTCCACGGCCGAGTCACCGTGACACGAGCACGGTCACAGCGGGGGCTCTGGGGTCCACGTCCGATGGACCGAGACACGAACACGGCGATAGTGGGGGCTCTGGGGTCCACGTCCGATGGACCGAGACACGAACACGGCCGTTGATGGGGGGTCCGGGGGGTCTCCCCCCGGGCTAGTACCGCGAGCCGAAGGGAAGCTGGCCGAAGGCCAGCGAACATAGAGCGACGCCGGGTGGCTACGGGGGCAAACCACCCGGCGTCGCATACATCGGCGCTCCGACGGGGGCCCGGAACGCCGGCAATTGGCACTCCGGCGGGGGACCAGAGCACCGACTAGCATGCTACACCGAACTCCCGCCTTATGCGTCAAGACCGGATTTCACGGCAATCTCCGCCGTTGTGTCGCGGCACGGCGTGAGGAGGGGTACTGCTTCTTATTCCGCTGGCGGGACGGAGTGGGCCTGCCCGGTCTCTGACTTGTCTTGTGGCCGGTAGACGTCGGGCGTCTTCGGCTCGTACGGCCGGAATCCACGGTGTCCCGTCGGCTCGCGTCCGCCATTGGCGAATATGACCGCAAAGTACGGAATGACCAGGGCCCCGACCACGGGAATGGCTGTCAGCCAGCCCAGGTGGTTGACGAACATCAGTATGGCCGTCACAAAACAGACAGTCCTGATGCCCATCATGATCAGGTACCGCCGCTCGCGGTAGGCGATGTCGGCCGACAGGCCTGGCCGTGCCTCGGTGACCAGGTGTGCCTGGTCGCGCCGGGATCGCTGGACGCTTCTCACAACCTCAACGTTATGCCGGGTGCTGGCCCGCCGCCACCGGCAGGCCATCGCCCGGCGGGCATACTGGTGGCCCGACACGCGGGCGAACTCGCGCTGACCAGCAGACGCCAGGAAAGCGGAGGACATATGACTGATCGCACCTACCGGGTCACCGAGATCGTCGGTACCTCGCCTGAGGGCGTCGAGCCGGCGATCAGGGGCGCCCTGCAGCGGGCCGCGCAGACGCTGCGCCACCTGGACTGGTTCGAGGTGACCCAGATACGCGGCCAGATCGTGGACGGCGAGGTCGCGCACTTCCAGGTCGGCCTCAAGGTCGGCTTCCGGCTCGAGGACGCCTGAGTCCGGGCCGCTTGCGGCGGCCCGGACTCATAGTTACTGGTCGGTTAGCCGCAGCCGTGCAGGCAGGCGAGGTGCACGACGCGTATCGCGGTGATGTCGAGCCCGGCTGCGAACGTGTCGACCTGGGCCCGTGTGGCACCCACCGCCTTGATTACGAGGAACTCCTGGCCGGGCATGCCAGGTCCGCGCAGCAGCAGTTCGCCTCCGTTGTTGGCCTTTACCCTGCCGTCCGTCGCGAGGCTGCTGCCTGCCCACCAGCCGGTCATGCTGCCGACCCTGACCGGCCTGGCGCCGCGGGCCTGAATGCTCTGCGCGACCCGCTCGATCACGGGCCCGCGTTCCAAGAAGAGCGTGATGAACATTTTCTTGTGGTCTGTGACCAGGTACCCGATGCCCACCTTGCGCACCGTGGCTCCGTACGGCGTGGTTATCAGGTAGCCGTCGAGACGGATGGTCGGGCCGGTGACCCTCTGTACCGCGGCCGGCCGATGGCTGGCGGCACCGCCTGGGGCGCTGGCCATCGCGGTGCCGGCCAGCGCGGCACCGGCAGCGCCGATGACCGCTGCCGTCACCAGGCTGACGCGGGTGACGGCCGACCTGCGGGCGCGGCGCCGTCGCACGGTGCCGAGCAGGTCGTGGGCGGCTTCGATGTCAGCGACCTCGGCCCGGAGCCGGGCCCCGATCGCCGTGCCTATTTCTTCCTCAGTGAGCACGGTGCACCTCCGCGGCATCGTGGTCGATGTGGTGGTCCCGATCGGCCCAGTCGGCGTCCAGCAGGTCGCGCAGCTTCGCGAGGGCCCTGGACGTGTACGACTTGACGGTTCCCTCGGAGATCCCGAGGGACTGCGCGGTCTCTGCTACGGACAGGTCCTCGACGAACCGCAGCACGATCACGGCCCGCTGGGCCATCGGCAGCTGGCTGAGCGCGGCGACAAGCTCATGGCGCTGTCCGATCTGGTCGGCGGGCCCGGCGAGCGAAGCGCCGTGCTCCGCCCCGGCCAGCAGCGGCAGCTCCCGCGGCCGGACGCGGGCGCGCCGCCAGTTGTCCCGGCAGAGGTTGAGCAGGGCCTGCCGGACGTAGGCCTCCGGCGCAGCCCGCGCCGCCCGCCAGTGCTGCAGGGCGCGCAGCAGTGCCGTCTGCAACAAGTCCTCAGCCTGGCCGTGGTCGGCCACGAGCAGGTAAGCGGTGCGCAGCAGCGCGCTCGACCGTGCCCGCACGAACTCCTCGAACGCCGGATCTTCCCGCACGCCCTTCAGAACGCAGCGCTGCCCGGCCGGGTTGCCACGCC
>JASIGS010000564.1 GCA_030052355.1 Streptosporangiaceae bacterium
GTCGGCCTGTGGGTCGCCGTGGCCGCCGGCATTGCGGTCAGCCTGTCCCCGAGGATCGACCTGAAGCACTTCGCGGACGCGGCCGGCGGGGACGGGCGGCCAGCGGCGGCCTCGCCAGCATCGTCAAGCACGACCGGGCGGGCCGGCTCAACCGCCGCTGACAGGGACCTGAGCGCCACCGCGCTGGCGAGCCTCGCCCGCCAGCAGGCCGGTGAGACCGAAGCCACCGAGGCGGAGCGGTCCGGGCTGTTCCTGCCGCCGAGCAGCGGCACCGGGGGCGTGCGGGTACCCGTCGCCAGGCTCACCGGCGTCACGCGAGCGCCCGCGGTGGCGCCGCTGCGCAAGCTGCTCCCGGCCGACCTGCTCGTGGTCGCGCCGCGCACGCTGCCGTCCGGGGTTACCGCCAGCGTTCGCCGGCTCCACGGCGTGATCGCCGCCGAGCAGGTTGACGCCGCAACGATCGAGGTCAACGGCGGGTACGTGGCCGTGCTCGGGGTGGATCCGTCGGCGTTCCGCGCGTTCGCCGCGGCGCCGACGGCGCGCTCGACTGGCCTGTGGCAGAGCGTCGCAGACGGCGCGATCGCCGTGTCCTACCTGATGGGCAAGCAGGAGAAAATCCCGCTCGGCGGGACCGTCGAGGTGACCGGCGCGCGAGCGGAGCGACTGCGGGTCGGCGGGCTCGGCACCGTCGGCATCAGCGGCGTCGACGCCGTCGTGTCCGACGCGGTAGCCCGCTCGCTCGGCGTGCCCGCGGGCAACGCGATCGTGATCAGCGCGCCGCACGCCAGGCTCAGCGCGCTGATGGCCGAGCTCAGGCGGATTCTGCCGAAGGACGCATCGGTCGCACCGCTGGTCGCGCAGGCGGCCGCGCTCGGGTCGCTGGCCAGCGCCGGCGAGGCCGGCGCGATCGGCATCACCGCGTCGGACGGGCCAGGACTGACCGCGGCGCAGACGCGCGCGTTCCTGACCGCGGCGGAGAGCCGCATCGGCGACCCGTACGTCTGGGGCGCCGCCGGGCCCACGCAGTTCGACTGCTCGGGCCTGGTCCAGTGGTCGATGCGCCAGGCTGGCATCGTCATGCCGCGCGTCGCCGTCGACCAGGCGCAGACCGGCCCGCAGGTCCCGGTGAGCGAGGTCGAGCCGGGGGACCTGATCTTCTATCACACCGACCCGACGGCACCCACTTACATCTCGCACGTGGCGATCTACATAGGCGACGGCATGATGCTGCAGGCGCCAGAGCCTGGCCTCGACGTGGAGGTCGTGCCGGCGATCCTCGGCGGACCTGAGTTCGCCGGCGTCGTCTCGGTGTATCCCCGGGTCGCTGCGGCGGTTGCCGCGGAATTCGCGGGCTGACGCCAGCGCTGGTCCATGACCGGACTGGCAGGCTTGGGGACCGGCGGTCGGCCGGGGCGTCTTCGACCGGCCCTGCAGGCCGGTATGTCGGGGTCGGCCGGGGCCTGGGCGGTGGCGTTCCCGTAAAAATCGAGTCGGGAACGACGGCTGCGGCCTTGCGAGCCCAGAGATCTGGTGTAATGATCATTACATGAGTACGGAAGCACCAGGCGGGGACTCGGCTGAGGACGTGCTGCGCGGCTGGTTCGCCGGGCGGCTCCCGACCGAGTGGTTCACTGCCGCGCCAGAGGTTCGGGTCGATCGTGAGGAGATCACGGTCGTCGGAAAGCTGCCCGACCCCGACTCGGCCGAGGGCGCGACGGATGCCGAGAAGGCTGCGGCCGCGGAGGGCAGGACCCGGCGCTTCCGCGAGGAGACCCGCGACCACCGGATCAGGATCGCGCGCGAGGCCGAGCACAAGTTCGGCCGCAAGGTGTCCTGGGGCGTCGAGTGCGGCGGCCAGAAGGTGATGTTTACCACGTTCTCGGTCCCGGTCATGACGAGGCTGCGGCAGGCCGAGCGGCTGGTGCTCGACACGCTCGTGGACGGCGGGGTGGCCCGCAGCCGCAGCGACGCGCTCGCCTGGTGCGTGCGCCTCGTCGGCGAGCACGAGGACGCGTGGCTCGCCGACCTGCGCGCCGCGCTGCGCAAGGTTGAGCAGGTCAGAGCCGAGGGGCCGGGCCAGTAGCGCCTCGTTGGGTTTCGCGCCGCCGGGCGAGCTGAGGTTCGCCCGGCCGGCGCTTTTTTTGCGGGAACGAGTCGTCTGCGCGACAGCCGTTCGTGTGCGCGCGGCCTCCGCGCGATGCGCCGATGGGCCATACCGGGCCGGATCGAGGCAGCGCTGCGGAGGTATGCTCGCCGAATCCGTACCACAGGGGGCTAGCTTCCCCCGCGCATCGTCGGCGACCCCCCGAACGGAATCGGCCCGCAACGCCTTGAGGAGGAACAGTCGTGGCGCAAGAGGTGAATGAGGCCTCGGCGGCGGCGAATCCCACCGCCGAGCAACTCCGCGAGTTGACCGAGATCGAGGCGAGTCTAGACGAGGCGGGGTTGAAGAACCGGTGCGTGCGCGACTACGTGCTGCACTGGGCTCAGATCACCGGTGCAGCGCGGGTCGAGGTAGTCGGCGCCGCCGACGACGCCAGGCTGATCAGGGAGTCGCTCGCGGCGGGTGAGATCCAGCCCGCAGGCGAGGGGCAGTACTACGCGCGCAGCTATGTCAAGGACACTGCCCGGTCGGAGGAGCGCACGATCGTGGCTACCGCCGACCCGGCGGACAAGGGCGTGTACGACAACTGGCGTCCGTCCAGCGAGATGCGCCCGCTGGTCGAGGGCCTCATGCGTGGCGCGTCGGCCGGCAAGACGATGTACGTCATCCCATACCTGATGGCCCCGCCCGGTTCGCCGCTCGAGCCCTACGCGGTGGGCGTCGAGCTCACCGACCACCGCACCGTCGTGCTGCACATGATCCGCATGGCGCGGTGCGGCGTGGACTACGTGAACAACCTCGCCGAGCCGGACAAGTTCGTGCGCGGCGTGCACGTCACCGGCGACCTGGAGCACCTCGGCCAGGGCACGCCGGACGACAAGCGCTACTTCGTGACGATCGCCGACGAGCGGACGATCCTGCACTTCGGTTCGTCCTACGGCGGTAACGCGCTGCTCGGGAAGATCGCGCACGGCCTCCGGCAGGCGGCCTACGACGGCTGGGCGTCCCGGGAGTTCCTCGCAGAGCAGTTCATGCTGCTCGGTATCACCGACAAGCAGACCGGCCGGACCTGGCACATCTGCGGCGGGTTCCCGAGCGCGTCGGGTAAGACCAACCTGGCCATGATGCTGGCGCCGGACAG
>JASIGS010000565.1 GCA_030052355.1 Streptosporangiaceae bacterium
TTGAGCCTGCGGCTTCGGATGGCGGTGCCGCCTCGGATGAGACTGCGGCCTTGGATGGTCCCGCGGTCTCGGCTGGCCCGGCCGCGGCCGTCGACAACGGCGAGGCGCCGGATCGGCCCGCCGAAGGCAGCGGCGCGGAGGATGGCGGCCAGGATCTGGACGCCAGCCAGAGCCAGGACCCGGACAGGCCGCAGGAGCCGGAGGAGGCTGGACGCGCATCGCAGCCAGCCAGCACCTGACAAGCCGGAGGTCTGATAGGCTTGTCTGTCGGCAAGTGTGGCAGGTCTGGCGGCCTTAGCACGCAAATGGCAGCTCGCCAGTCGCGTTGGGACGGCCCAGGTTCCTGGATAGCCAGCACTGACTGCTAGCACTGCCGGGAGTCTCCGCGAATCGCGCGGCGGGCTGGCACAAGGAGGAGTGAAGGCTTCGTGTACGCGATCGTGCGTTGCGGCGGCAGGCAGGAGAAGGCGTCGGTGGACGACGTGCTGACCGTCGACAGGCTGCCTGGTGAGGTCGGCGCCAGCGTGACGCTGCCTGCGGTGCTCGTCGTCGATGAGGGCAAGGTTGTCAGCGACCCGGCAGAGCTGGGCGCCTACCAGGTCACCGCGGAGATCGTGGGCGACGCGAGCGGCCCCAAGATCAATATGATCCACTACCGGAACAAGACGGGCTACCGGCGGCGGCTGGGACACCGGCAGAAGTACACCCAGGTGCGCGTCACCGGCATCGGCGCCCCGAAGGCCAGCGCTGGCACGAGGAAGAAGTAGGACTGAGATGGCACACAAGAAGGGCGCGTCGTCCAGCCGCAACGGCCGCGATTCCAACGCGCAGCGGCTTGGTGTGAAGCGCTTCGGCGGTCAGGCCGTCAACGCCGGTGAGATCATCGTGCGCCAGCATGGCACTCACTTCCACCCAGGTGTCGGCGTCGGCCGTGGCGGAGACGACACCCTGTTCGCCCTGGTGAGCGGCAAGGTCGAGTTCGGCAAGCGGCGCGGGCGGCGTGCGGTGAGCGTGCTGCCGGCCCAGCCGGAGTAACCACGCGGCCGGCCCGCAGGCCGCAAGACGAAGATCCGGGGGTCGTCCCCGGGCAAGCACAGCGGAGGGCGGACCGGCGCGGTCCGCCCTCCGTCGTTTTGCGGGCAGGCGGCCGGCGCACGAGGCAGAGGGGGCAGCGTGGCGGAGTTCGCGGATCAGGCCGAGGTGCGGGTGCGCGCCGGGCACGGCGGGCACGGCTGCGCATCGGTGCACCGAGAGAAGTACAAGCCCCTTGGCGGCCCGGACGGGGGCAACGGCGGGCACGGCGGAGACGTGATCATCGAGGTCGACCCGGGCGCGACGACGCTGCTCGACTTCCACCGTCGGCCGGTGCGCAAGGCAGGCGACGGCAAGCAAGGCTCCGGCGCACACCGTAACGGTGCCAACGGCGCCGACCTGATCCTCAAGGTGCCGGACGGTACCGTGGTGAAGACGGCCGACGGCGAGCTGCTGGCCGACCTGATCGGGGCGGGGACGCGGTACGTGGCAGCCGAGGGCGGCCGCGGCGGGCTCGGCAACGCGGCGCTTGCCTCGCTGAAGCGCAAGGCTCCCGGGTTCGCGCTGCGCGGCGAGCCCGGCCAGGACCTGACGCTGCTGCTGGAATTGAAGACGGTCGCGGACGCCGGGCTTGTCGGCTTTCCCAACGCAGGCAAGTCGTCGCTGATCGCCGCCATGTCGGCGGCCAAGCCGAAGATAGCGAATTACCCATTCACGACCCTGACGCCCAATCTTGGCGTGGTCGAGGCAGGTGATGTGCAGTTCGTCGTGGCCGACGTGCCTGGCCTTATTCCCGGCGCGAGCAGCGGCAAGGGCCTGGGCCTTGATTTCCTGCGGCACGTCGAGCGGTGCACGGTGCTTGTGCACGTGCTTGACTGTGCCGCCGAGGAACCAGGCCGTGACCCGCTCAGCGATCTCGAGGCACTGGAGAACGAGCTGTCGGCTTACCAGGAACTCACCGGAGCGGCGCTGGCGGACAGGCCGAGGATCATCGCGCTGAACAAGGTCGACGTCCCCGCGGCCAGGGACATGGCCGACCTGGTACAGCCCGAACTTGAAGCCAGGGGGCTGCCCGTGTACCAAGTCTCCGCCGCGACCACCGAAGGCCTGCGTGACCTGGCTTTCGGCATGGCGTCGGTGATAGCGGCGGCACGCTCTGCCGCCCCGCTCGCCGAGCCCACCAGGATTGTGCTGCGTCCGCAGCCGGTGTCGGGGCCGGACTTCGAGCTCGTCGCCGCCGGGCCGAACAGCTTCCGCGTGGTCGGCGACAAGCCGCGCCGGTGGATCCTGCAGACCGACTTCTCCAATGACGAAGCGGTCGGTTACCTGGCCGACAGGCTGGCCAAGCTCGGCATCGAGAAAGCGCTCGCGGAGGTTGGCGCGACACCCGGCGCGGAGGTGCTGATCGGTGAGGAGGACAACTCCGTGGTATTCGACTGGGACCCGGACGTGCCGGCCGGGGGGGTCGGCCTCGGCCCGCGCGGCACTGACGCCCGCATCGGCTAACTTCCGCTGACTCTGGCCGCTAGCCGCCGAGCCGCACCTTTGCCGGGGCCGGAAATAAAAAAACGCGCTACGCTCTTATATCGCGTGCACGTTTTTCCAGAAAACTTAGAAAATAAAATTCTGTAAAACAAGTTTACAGAAAGGTAGTGCGGTTGTCAAACGCGGAACTGGCTCGTGAGCAGGAATACATTTCCCTGCTTTACTCGCGGCTCGACGATCTCAGGCAGCGCACGAGCGACCGGATGGCCGGAGTGCTCGGGCACACCGAGGGGACTCACCAGGCGCGGGTGGAGCGGGAAGCCTTCAGCGCCATGTACCGCCAGCAGCTCGCCCAGCTCGACGCCGCCGAGAACGGCCTGTGTTTCGGCAGGCTGGAGTTCGCCGACGGAGAGCTTCGCTATATCGGGCGGCTCGGAATCCACTCGGACTCAGACGACTACGTGCAGTTGCTGATGGACTGGCGGGCGGACGCCGCGCGCCCGTTCTACCTGGCAACTGCGGCCTCGCCCGGCGACGTGCGGGTACGCAGGCACATCAAGAGCCGCGGGCGGCAGATAACCAGCCTGGACGATGAGGTACTCGACCTCGAGGCGGCTGACCCTACCAAGCACGAGGGGCTGGCTGGCGAGTCCGCCCTGCTAGCGGCCATGAACGCCAGCCGGACCGGCTCCATGGCCGACATCGTCGAGACGATCCAGGCAGAACAGGACCTTGTCATCAGGGCGCCAATGCCGGGCGCGCTTGTGGTACAGGGTGGCCCAGGTACGGGCAAGACCGCGGTGGCCCTGCACCGTGCCGCGTACCTGCTGTATACGTATCGCCGCCAGCTCGAGAAGCGCGGCGTGCTGGTGATCGGCCCGAACGCCACGTTCCTGCGCTACATCGGCCAGGTGCTGCCGTCGCTGGGTGAGACGAGCGTGCTGCTGTCCACGCTCGGCGACCTCCTCCCTGGCGTGAGCGCGACGGGCTCGGAGCGGCCGCAGGTCGCTGCGATCAAGGGCCGCGTGGCCATGGCCAGGGTCATCGCGAACGGGGTGCGCAACCTGCAGCACGTGCCGGCCGAGCCGGTCGTGATCGCCACGGATGTCGCGCGGATCCGGCTCGTGACCGCGGTGGGGCGGGACGAGGACGCCCCGGCGGTGAGCTGGGATACCGGGCGCCTCAGCCTGACGCCGAAGACGGTGGCCCAGGCCCGGGAGCGGGCCCGGCGGTCACGGCGGCCCCACAACCAGGC
>JASIGS010000070.1 GCA_030052355.1 Streptosporangiaceae bacterium
CGACATTGACCTGCGCTGGACCGTCGGGGATGCGTCGTTCCCTGCGGCGGTGTCGGCGGTGTCGGCGGCATCGGCACTCGCCGCGGCGTTCCCTTCAGTCGTGGCAGTACGCATCGACCCCGACCTGGCGCGCTCCGACCGGCGCCGGCTGGCGTACATCCGGCTCGCGGATGTGCCGCTGTTCTGGCGCGTTGACCTCGATGTGCGGGCACGGTCCGTCGCTGGCGATGATTCCTATGGCTACGGCAACCCGGCCGCGCGTGATACGACCGGGTGGTCGCCGGCAGCCAGCGCGATCGAAAACGCCATCGCCGCCATCAAGAGTGGCGTACGTGGCCGCCCTGACGTCGCTGGTGGCCTGCTCAGCCGGGGCTACGAGCGCATCGGGCTCGTGCCGCCGCCGGGAACCAGCCTGACCGCGCTCATCACGAGGCTGGCCGAATCCTGCGCTCGGCTGGAGCCGGGCCTGGCCGGCCTGGCCGGGGAGATCCGGGACGTCGCCGAAATCCTCCTCACGCCATCGGCCAGGAGCGCGTGCGTGATCAACGGGCCGGCGGGCGACGCCGACCGCTCGAAACCGTCAGGCCGGTGATCAGGGCTTCCAGGATCTGGGTCATCCGCGGCGCGAACTCAGCCTGGGCATGCGCGAGACCGGGGTCGTCCGCGTAAACCGCGGCGAGCACGTCGCCGGGGTTGGCCGTCTGCCACAGTGTCGCGGCGAGAGCGGTCGTGGCGGCGACGAGGTCACGGGCCGCCTGGTCCGTCAGCCTGGGGATGGCGCGCGCGACGGCCGCGGTGAGTTCGGCAACGGTGCCGAGGACGGCGAGCTTGTATGCGCGGACGCTGGCGGCGCCGACCTCGCGTTCCAGGCTGACCTGTACGTGCGCCAGCAGGTCGCAGAACAGCGGGCGCTCCTCCAGCGAAGTGGCCAGCAGGCTGGCGAGCGCCGCGCTGGACACGGGCTGCTCGCTGGCCCTAAGGCTCCCCACCACGGTGTCAGCCCAGTCCGTCCACTGCTGCCTGGCCAGCACGAGAAGGATCTCCTCCCGCGATTCGAAGTAGCGGCGCACGCCGGAAACGTGCACGCCGGCCCGAGTCGCGATGGCCGTCAGCGTGAGCCCCCGCACACCCTGGGCCAGGGCGAGCTCCCGCGCCGACTCGATCAGGTCGGATGCGCGGCGCTCCTTGTTCGCTGCCGTCCGAGCGCGGAGGAATCCAGGCTGGGTACTCATACCGAGAGATTAACGCAAGCGACTTGCGTTTTGTAACGCAAACGACTTGCGTTATAGTCAGTGAAGTCAGC
This sequence comes from Streptosporangiaceae bacterium, assembly GCA_030052355.1. The sequence continues at coordinate 1,304 of JASIGS010000070.1, forward strand.
TCGGCCAGGGAAACGGGAGCGTGTTATGACCGATCAAGTGTGGTTTGTTACCGGAAGCTCACGAGGGCTCGGCCGGTCCGTCGCCGAGGAGGCGCTCGCGGCCGGCCGCAAGGTCGTCGCGACAGCGCGCCGGACAGCCACGCTAGGCGACCTCACGGAGCGCTACCGCGACCAGCTGCTCGCGGTGCCGCTTGACGTAACGGACCCTGCCCAGGCAAACGACGCCGTCGGCCTCGCGGTCGAGCGCTTTGGCCGCATCGACGTGGTAGTGAACAACGCCGGTTACGCGGACGTCGCCCCGGTTGAGGAGGTCTCGCTGGACGCGTTCCGCGCTCAGGTCGAGGCCGTGTTCTTCGGCACGGTGCACGTGACCAAGGCGGCCTTGCCGGTCTTCCGGCGGCAGGGGAGCGGCTACTTCATCCAGGTGACCTCCGTCGGCGGCCGTCTGACCGCCCCCGGCCTGTCGGCCTACCAGTCGGCAAAGTTCGCGGTGGAGGGTTTCTCCGGCGTCCTGCGTCAGGAGGTCGCCCCGCTCGGTATCCGGGTGACGCTCGCCGAGCCCGGCGGCATGCGGACCGACTGGGCAGGCTCCTCCATGGACGTCGCGCCGTTCGGTCCCGATTACGAACCCACTGTGGGCGCCATGGCCAAGCGGCTGCGCGAGGGCTCGGGCACCGAGCCCATCGACCCGGCCAGGGTGGCGCGCGTCTTCCTCGACCTCGCGGACAACCCGCAGCCGCCCCTGCATCTCGTGCTGGGCAGCGCCGCGGTCGACATGGTCGCCGGCGTCATGAGGAACACAGCGGCCGAGGATGAGCGGTGGGCCGGCGTCGGCCGCTCCGTCGATTTCGGCTGAACTGACGTCCTCCAGGGACGAGGCAAGCGGCCATGGCGGCGAGACCCGCGCGAAGCTGGCGGCCCGCGAGCTGCCGACATGCGAGTCAGCGGTGGCAGCCGCCGTCGCGGTCAGGCCGGATGTACGGTTGCGTGACGTCCGCGGTGCCCCGCCACGCATAGGGGTCACGTCCGGCGACCTGGACCACGTCGCGGAAGTCCCACTTGGCGATGTGCACTCCCTCCGGCGGCCGCATCCACGGCAGCAGCGACTGGGCGCTCATGTAGTGGTTGGCCAGGGCACGGCGCAGCCCGCTGCGCGCGGTATTCGGCAGCGAGCGGTGCAGCAGGTACCCGTTGAACAGGA
>JASIGS010000566.1 GCA_030052355.1 Streptosporangiaceae bacterium
ACGGACTCGTCGGACAGGCCGATGTTCAGGACGGTCTCCATCATGCCCGGCATCGAGAACTTGGCCCCCGAGCGCACGCTGACCAGCAGCGGGTCGGCGGGATCGCCCAGCTTGCGGCCTATCCCGGCCTCCATCTGGCTCAGGTGCTCGTTGACCTCAGCGGCCAGGCCGTCGGGCACCGAGCCGTTCTCCAGGTAGTAACGGCACGCGTCGGTGGTGATCGTGAAACCGGGGGGAACGGGCAATCCGAGGTTGGTCATCTCCGCCAGGTTGGCCCCCTTGCCACCCAGCAGGTCCTTCATGTCCTTGTTGCCCTCGGTGAAGTCGTAAACGAGCTTCGGCACTGGAATGCACTCCTCGGAATTGCCGCCCTGCGGCCTCGTGGCCCTCGGTTCCGAGCCTACCGAGCCTGGCAGCACGCCGTGGCGACGGTCACTGCACCCGCGGGTAACCGGACCAGTTGCCGGCTGGATGCAGCAGCGCGGCGCGCTGGATGCGTGTAATACCGGGAGCACCAGGCAGCGGAGGCGGCATGACGTTCGAGGAGTTCGCGACCGCGCGGCTGCCCGCCATGCTGGCGTTCGCGACTGTGCTGACCGGCCAGCGTGCCACTGCAGAAGACATAGCCCAGGAGGTGCTAATCCGAGCTCACGCCAGGTGGGACGAGATCGGCGCGATGGACCGGCCTGAGCTTTACGTCCGCAAGATGGTGCTCAACGAGTTCCTGTCCTGGCGCCGTCGGTCCCTACGGCTTATTCCGGCCGGCGATGTCACCTCCACCGTGGCCAGCACCGCCGATCACGCGGCCGAGTACTCCGAGCACGTAGCCATGCTGGCGCAGATCGCCAGGCTCCCGAGGCGCCAGCGTGCCGTGCTCGTGCTCCGCTACTACGAGGACCGCACCGACGAGGAGATCGGCCAGTTGCTGGGCTGCGCGCCCAGTTCAGTCCGGGCAAATGTGTCTAGGGCACTAGCAAAGCTGCGTGTCGAATTGCGCACCGATCCGGCCGAACCAGCCGAGCTACAGGGGAAAGTCTGATGCCGACCGAGGAAGACCTCAGGGCCACGTTCCGCGGCCTAGCAACCCAGGCTCCGGACGCCGACACGGTGCTCACCGCTCTGCGGACCCGTGAAGCTTCGCACCGGCCACGTTGGCCACGGCTTGTCGCCCCACTTGCTGCGGCTGTAGCCGTGATGGTGGTCGCGGGAATCTCCGTCGCACTCTCTGGCGGCGGGCAGGCCCGGCACCCCGCGCCAAGCCCTACCGCTCTCCTGAAACGCGCGCCGCGGTCCTACGTCGAGCTGATATCGGCGGAGCCGGGCTACACGCGACCTTGCCGAGTACCTGGGGCGCACAATGTCTGCTACGACTATGCGGTCGTCCGCAACACGTTGACTGGCGCCACGCTCGCCAAGATCTATCCGCCGAGGCCATTCTTGTCTTTCGACGCTGTCGCTGGTGCAGCCGACGACCACACGTTCGTGCTGTCCGCTTCGGCAGGGCAGCCGCTTAACGGTTTTCAGCCGTTGAAGTTCTTCCTCCTCCGTGTTAACCCTTCCACCGGAGCTGCCACCCTGACTGCCGCGCCCATTCCCGAGATGCCGAAGTCCGAATATCTGGTGGGGATGGCGCTGTCTCCAAACGGGACCGACCTCGCGATATCAGTCCAGACCGGCAAGCCGTCGTACAAACTCGCCAGGGTCAGCGTGTACTCGCTTGCCACCGGCGCGGAACGATCATGGCAGGCCCACGGGTATCTCGGCGAAGGCGAGTATGACTCCCAGGCGCTCTCGTGGTCACGCGGCGGGATACTGGCGTTCAACTGGACCGGCAACAAGCCGGCGAGCGGTGTCTACCTGCTCAGGACCGCCGCTGCGAGCGGCAACCTGTTCGCCGACAGCCGCCGAGCGGTTCGCGCGCTGAGTATCCCGTCCAGTAAGGGGCTCCGCGTCCCATATACGTATTCGTATTTCAATTCGGACGGTGTGCTGACCGCTGACGGCACCAAGATCGTATTCCCAGTGGTGACGGAGCACGTGAGCGAGTGCCCCAAGCTGAAGCCGAACCCGAATCCGAACCCGAAATTGGTTAGCCTTTGCGGTCCCTTCAAGTACTCCGACACAGTCTCCTTCGAAGAATTCTCGGCTACGACGGGACGGCTGATCCGCATTCTCGACAGGACTGCTATTACTGACTCAGCTACTTTTAACTATGTGGAGTGGACCAATCCATCTGGCAGTCTGCTTGTGGTTTATGCGCCGACGGCCGGAGGCCACAGAACGGTGCTCGGCGTGCTAGGCACCAGCCGGTTCGTCCCGATACCTGGAGCGCCGCCGTCATTCACGACGTCGTTGGCGTTCTAGCACTCGCCGCGCTCGGCAGCCGCCGCGCCCGCTCCCAGAGGCCGTCTGGCGCGGCCGGTACCGAAAACTGGCTGTTGGCGAGCAGCAGGACGGGCTGATATGCGTCTTTAGACATATGGACGCCGACGTGACGACCGCCCGCGTGGCGCCAGACGGGTCAGCTGCCGTCAGCGCGCTATACGCCGAGCACGCGCTCGGTCTGATCCGGCTGGCCCACATCATGCTCGGCAGCCGGCAGGCCGCCGAGGACGTCGTGCAGGAAGCGTTCCTCGGCCTGTACCGGCACTGGACCCAGCTAGATGACCCGTCGAAGGCGCTCGGCTACGCCCGGTCGTCGGTGTTCAACGGCTGCCGGTCGGTGCTCCGCCGCCGCCGGACGGCAGAGCTCGAAGGCTGGCAGCAGGTCCACGTCGAGTCAGCGGAATCGGCGGTGCTGACGGCCGAGGAACGCCACGACATCATGCAGGCACTGCGAGGCCTGCCTGACCGGCAGCGTGAGGTGCTGGTGCTGCGGTACTACCTAGACCTGCCCGACGACCAGATAGCCACGGCCATGCACATCGGGCCGAGCACCGTGAGGTCCGCCGCCCACCGCGGACTAGCCGCGCTTGGGCGCGCGCTGAGGGGGACATCATGAACCTGACCGAAGACCGCCTGCGCGCCGCGCTCAGGGAAACGGCCGGGGAGATACCGGCCGGCAGCGTCCCCCCACTCGACTTCCCGCCGGACGCCCGGCCCGCCCGGGGCCGCGGCAGCAGCTGGCTGCAGGCCTTGCAGCGTCGCCGGTGGCCGGCCGCTGTTGCCGCCACGGCAGCCGTCTGCCTGGTCATCGGGCTGTCGGTCGCGGTCTCGGGCATCGGGCAACGGCAGCACCATCCGCCGGGAGGCTTGAGCAGCCTGCTGTACCGCGTGCCGCGGTACTACATGACGATGCTGACCACCAACTGGCGTACAGAGCCCGAAGAAGCCGTGCTCCATGACACCGTGACCGGTGCCGTCGTCGCGACCATCCGCCCGCCGTCACCGTTCGTTACCTTCAACATGATGGTCGCAGCGCCCGATGACCGGACGTTCGTGCTTGCCGCCCGAGCCGGGCACAGCGACGCACTCCTCCCGTCCCAGCTCTACCTGGCGCGGCTCGATCCGGCCAGCCACTCGGTCAAGCTGACCCGGGCGCCCATTCCCGAGTTCCCGGCTAAGGACGATCTCCAGTCGTTCGGGGTATCTCCAGACGGCAAGGAGCTGGCTGTCGGCCTGGCGGTGTATGGCCCGAACGGACACGCCTGGAGCGAGCAGATCAGGATCTACTCGCTTGCCGGCCGCCGGGCCGCGAAGCCGGTCAAGGTGTGGACTGGCAGCACCAGCTATGCGGAACTCGGTTATCTGTCGTGGGTTCGCACTGGCGTCACCTTCACCGGGCGCCAGGGCCTGAGCGTGCTGGACACCCACGCCCGCAGTGGCAGCCTGCAGCGCGCCAGCCGACTCGTGTGGCCGATATATAGCAAGGCCTCACCATTGCAAGTGCGCAACTGGGGTCCTCTGACCGGCAGCGGCACCGCGATGGTTACCCAGAAGCCGTCGACGTTGAGCACGGCTTACTCGTACCGCCTGGAGTTCGACGTGCTTTCTGTAGCGACCGGAAAGCTGCTCCGCACGGTCGGGCCACAGTGGCCAACGCAGCCCGCTGACTCGATCGCCACCATATCCATCATCTGGGTCAACATGTCGGGCAGCGCCCTTGTCGTAGAGGCGCCGCCCATCGCCGGCAAGCCCAGAAAGCAGTCGGTTCTGGGCATCGTCGGTGGCAACGGGTTCGAGCCAATTCCCGGAGCGCCGCCAGTCCTCGCAATCCCAAGTTTCGGCACACAGTTCGCGTTCTAGTACTTGCCAGGCGGGGCGGGAACCGAACCCGAGGACCGCGCGCAGGCAACCAATCGGGACCGACGGCGTCTCTGCAATGTGGAAGCCGACGTGACCACCACCGGGCTGCCGCCGCACGCCGGTGCGGAGGCCGCAGTGACGGCCCTGTACGAGGCCCACGCGCTGGGCCTGATCAGGCTCGCCGTCGTCCTGCTCGGCGACCGGGCGTCAGCCGAGGACGTCGTCCAGGACGCGTTCTTCGGCCTGTACCGGCGCTTCGGCTCGCTAGGCCAGCCGGACCGCGCCCTGCAGTATGTCCGCTCGAGCGTGCTGAACGGGTGCCGGACGGAGCTGCGGACACGGCAGCGGAGCGCCAGGCGACCCCTGCTGACGCCGGCAGCGGCCGTCTCGTCAGCGGAGCAGGACGTGCTGATCGGAGAGGCGCACCGCGAGGTCCTCAGCGCACTCCGCCAGCTGCCAGACCGTCAGCGCGAGGTGCTGGTGCTGCGCTTTTTCCTGGACCTGCCCGAACCGGAGATCGCCCGGTCGATGGAGATCAGCCTGGGCACCGTCAAGTCCACGAAGTCACGCGCGCTTCGCGCGCTAGCTCGGCTGCTGGGGGACCAACGATGAGCACGATCGAAGACCGGCTGCACGCCGCGGCACGCGCGGTCGCTGACACGGTGACCGCCGACTCGGTTCCGCCGCTGGGCTTGTCCGGCGGGCCGAGCAGTGCAAACGGCAAGCCGCCCCGCCGCAACCGTCGCGGCTTCGCGCTGCTGGCGCCGCTGGCTGCGGCCGCCGCTGTCGTTGCAGTGATCGTCCCCTCCGTCGCATTGTCGGGCGGGACGCACGCCCAGGGCACAGCGGCCAGTTCGAGCGCAAGCCTCCGCAGCGTGCCGCCGTACTACGTGGAGATCATTAGGTCGTCACGGAAGCACAACTACAGCTACGCGATCGTCCGCGACACGCTGACCGGCGCGAGGCTCGCCACCATCCGCGTGCCCAAGCCGTTCAAGAATTTCGAGTCTGTCACCGGTGCGGCCGGGGACCGGACTTTCGTGCTGACCGCGACGCGAGGCTCGTTCCCGGCGCCGAGCGGGCCGGCGAAGCTCTTCCTTGCGCGCTTCAACGCGTCCACCCGTGCCGTCACGCTGAGAGCGCTGCCCGTTCCCGAGATAACGAAGCCCGAGGTGCTGTATGGAGTGGCGCTATCTCCCAGCGGGACTGAACTAGCGATATCGGTCCAGACCAGCCACATCGTCGTGCGGGTGAGCGTGTACTCGCTTACTACCGGCGCCGTCCGGTCGTGGCAGCACACTGGCTTTGTCGGCAGCGGCCCGTACGACTCTGTAGCACTCTCCTGGTCGAGCCGCGGCACGCTGGCCTTCAACTGGTACCAGCCATTCGCGGTCGACCGGCCAGCTAGCACCTTCCTGCTCAACACCGCCACGGCGGGCGGCAATCTGATCGCGCGCAGCCGGCAGGTCGTTCGCTGGGCGAACCTGCCTGATGGCTTCGGCCCGCAGGGCGATGCCGTGGTCACCCCAGACGGCACGAAGATCGTCGCGCCGGTGTTCCGCGCGACCGGCCCGTTTTTGACCGGGGTTTTCGCGATCGAAGAGTTCTCCGCCGCGACCGGACGGGTGGTCCGCATTCTGGACAAGACAAAAAGCGACTGGTTCATTGACTCGGTGGAGTGGACCAACCCGTCGGGCAGCGTGCTTGTCGTGGGAATGCCGGCGAAGCCGGGTGGCAAGGCCGTCCTCGGCGTGCTGAGAGGCAACAAGCTCACGCCGATACCCGTAGGGCAGCTAGCCGCGACGCCCGGGTTCCCGGCCCCAGTAGCATCGTTCATCGCGTTCTAGTACCCGGCGGGCTCTGAAGCGACCGTCACGGGGTCCCAACTCGGACCCGCCTGGCAAATCGCGAGTACGCAGGAATCTGCGCTGCGAACTCAGCATCTCGGCTGGTCTGATGCATCTATATGGCTGCGAGCAGCCGCCGGAGGATGCGATGAAGTTCGAGGAGTTCGCCGAGAGGCAGCTGCCTGCTTTGCTCGCTTTCGCCACCGCGCTGACCGACCAGCCTGCTCTCGCCGACGACCTTGCCCAGGAAGTGCTGATCCGCGCGAACGACAGGTGGGACCGGATCGGCGGCCTGGACCGCCCGGACCTGTACGTCCGGAAGATGATGCTGAACGAATACCTTTCCTGGCGGCGCCGGTCCTGGCGGCTGATCCCAGTCGGCGACGCCGTGGCGGCACGAGATAACGCGCCTGACCACGCCGCCGACATTGCCGAGCATCAGGCCATGCTCACCGAGATCGGCAAGCTTTCAAGGCGGCAGCGCGCCGTGGTCGTGCTCCGCTACTACGAGGACCGCACCGACCAGGAGATCGCTGAGCTGCTCGGCTGCACGCCGAGCACTGTAAGGGCGCACGCGTCCCGCGCGCTGGCAGCACTCCGCGTCGAACTGCGGCCGAGGCCGCCACATCTGGCGCACACGCGGGGAGAAACCTGATGCCGAACGAAGAAGACATCCGCGCGGCCCTCCGCGCCCGCGCCGGCCAGGCCCACGACGCGCAGGACGTGCTGACCGCGATAACGGAACGACGAGCTCCCCAGCCTTCCGCCGCGAGCGGCGGAAGGCGGCCTGCCCTCAGGAACTCCCGTCGCTGGCCGGTTCCGGGCCGCCGCAGGGCTCGTGTCCTGCTAGCCCCGGCAGCGGCAACAGCCGCCGTCGTCGCGGTCATCCTCGTCTCTGTCGTGGTCTGGGGCAGACCGAGCGGCCAGGGCCCGACGGCCGGTTCTCACGTCAGCCTCCGCAGCGCACCGCGGTACTACGTGGCGCTCCTGCCGGCCGGACCGCTCCACCGCATAGGCCGGACACGGGTTCAGTTCGATGACGCCGTCGTCCGCGACACGCTGACGGGCTCGACGCTCGCCACCATTCACGTGCCCAAGCCGTTCGACATTTTCGACTCCGTCACCGGTGCGGGCGACGATCGGACGTTCGTGCTAGCCGCGTCGGTAGAGACGTTCAATCCCGCGCCCGTGAAGTTCTTCCTAGCCCGATTCGACCCGACCACCGATGCCGTCACGCTGACAGCGCCGCACGTTCCCGAGCTAGCGCCGCGCGAGTCGCTGATGGGGATGGCACTGTCTCCGGCCGGGACCGAGCTCGCGGTTGCCGTCCTGCCTGACAGATACGTTCGCAGGAGCGTGGGCCGAGTCAGCGTGTACTCGCTCACCAACGGCGCCGTGCGTTCATGGCAAAGCTACGGCGAGATCGGCATGGACCCGAGCGGCTCTTGGTCACGCCGCGGGACGCTGGCCTTCAACTGGGATTCAGGTGGCTACGTGGTGCGTGGACAGGTTCAGAATTCCCCCGCTGACGGTGTCTACTTGCTCAACGTCGCCTCGGCCGGCGGGAGCCTACTCGCCCACAGCCGGCAAGTCGTTCGAGCACCGAGAACGATTAGCCCCTTGAACGGCTTCGACTACACGTCTGCCGTACTGATCCCCGACGGCAATAAGGTCATCGTGCCGGTGGGCCGCTTCTTGGATATCGGGAGTGGCGCGAGCCAGAAGGCGGAGTACGCATTCGAAGAATTCTCCGTACCAAGAGGACGGCTGATCCGCACTCTCGACAGGACCCACAGCGCGGCACTCGGAGGTAACTCGGTGGAGTGGACGAGTCCGGCTGGCGGCGTGCTCGTCGTGGAGGCGCCGGAGAAGCCGGGTGGCAAGATCGTCCTCGGCGTGCTCAGCGGCAGGAGGTTCGTCCCGATTCCCGGAGCACCACCGGAAGCGATA
>JASIGS010000567.1 GCA_030052355.1 Streptosporangiaceae bacterium
ACCGGCAGCCGCCCGGCGGCGCTGTCGGCGGCAGCAAGCTGCCTGGCTACCTCGGCAGCCAGGCGCGCAAGGTTGGCTGCGGCGTCGGCGATGATGCGTGCGGCGCCGTCGTCCGCGTCCGCGCAGTCCAGCACGGCCGGCGCGTGCCTGGCCCAGTTCCCTGGCCCTGGCTGGCGGTAAAAATCGGCGCGCAGCGCGTCCAGGTCCGCCGCGCCGGTCGCGCGGAGCAGGCTGGTCCCGAGTTCGCCAGCCGGCAGGCCGCGTTCTCCGCGCCGCAGCAGCGCGCGCATCGCCGAGCGCACGATCCAGTACCCGCTGCCCTCGTCGCCGAGCAGGTATCCCCAGCCGCCCGCCCACGCCTCATGGTCACGCCAGGTGCCAGTAGCGGCCGAGCCGGTGCCGCAGATGACCGCAATGCCGTCGGCGAGACCGGCGGCTGGCAGGATCAGCGAGGCGTCGTCCACGATGACCACGGTGCCCGACTTGGTCATGGGCGCCAGCCTGGCGCGCAGGAAGCCACCGGTCTCGCGCGCGGTGCGCGAGCCTGCGGCTCCGGCGCACACGGCGTCCAGCGCGCCGGGTGGACCGGGCAGCCTGCCGAGAAGCTCGTCAAGGACGGCGGCAGCGCGGGCATGGCCCGCCGAAGTCAGGCTGGCGCTGCCGGCCGTCGCATCGGCGGCGACCACGCCGTCCGTCACCAGCCGTGCCCGGGTGCTGGTCCCGCCGATATCCAGGCCGAGTACCCGGCTCAACCGGGCCGCACCGCCGCCCAGGTGGCTGGTGAGAGCCAGCCGTTCCCGTTCCCCGACATGCCGGTACCGTATGCCACGCCTGGCCGCGCCCGAGACCTTGCCAGTGATGCGCCGCGCGCTGCCACCGACCTGGTGTCTGCCGGCGACGCGACAGCGTGACGCTTTCGCGGAGAGTCGTATCCGTTTCAGGATATTTTGTCTCCGCGCAACCGTGACGCTGTTGGCGGCGACGGACATGCGTTTCGCAGTGAGCATGGCAGGCTAGCCGTATGCCGGTCCTTCGCGTTCCCGGGTTGGCGCTGCCCGGCAGGATCCAGTTAGCCGCCGGGCGATGACCGTATTGCTCGCGATCGTGTTCGCCTTCGCTGGCGGCGTGGCGATGCTGGCTGGGTACTCGGACATCCGGCGGTCCCGGCGGCTGCGCAGTACCGGCCAGGCGGTCTGGGCGATGGCGATATCGCCTCCTGGATCGGCGGCCGACCGCGCTGAAGGCCCGCAGCGTCCGTATCTGCAGTACACCCTCGGCGATGGCAGCGTGATCGAGCAGGTCTGCCCCGGTCCGCTCAGGAAGGCGTCGGGGCTGATGCCTGGCCAGCGGGTACTGGTCTGGTACGACCCGGCAGACCCGGCCGACATCGTCGTCCACGGCCGGGACGCCGGGCTGGTCGACCGGGCCTTCGTCGTCACCGGGCTGGTCATCGTCCTGATCGGCGCGGTGATCGCCTCCTTCGGCTGAGGCGCGGGCGCGCGCTCGCCGCTGGCGGGCTTGTTGACGGTGCCGAAATGCGAAGACCAGAGTGTCGCGCACACACCTGGCCTTCCTCCAGCGCGCCGTCGCTGACCATCGCAAACGTGCGGGCATTTCAGGCCGCGCATCCGGCCTGGCAGCGCGAAGCCGGCCGCGGCCGACGAGCGGGACAGCGGCCGGCCGTCCTGGTTTGCCGCACGTCCACCCGGCATGACGGTCATCGACGTGGCAGACGCGGTGGAGATGCGGCAGATCGCGAACGCGTTCGTCGGCCCGGATCTTGACCGGCATGACTAGCACATGCTAACTTTTCTTGGCAGATGCCAAGTTTTACTGAGCTTAGGTCAGGGGACATGACCGGGGACGCGATGCTGCAGGTGCTGGCGACACTCGCCAACCCGCACCGGATTCGGGTCGTGGCCGCACTGGCCGAAGACCGCAACTATGTCAGTGAGCTAGCCAGGGAACTGGGCATCAGCCGCGCCCTGTTGCAGGTCCACCTGCGCAAGCTCGAGGCGGCCGGGCTGGTGTCGGCCTCGGTCGAGGTCTCCCCGGATGGCAGGGCGATGAAGTTTTACCAGGTGACACCGTTCACCGTGCACCTCACCCCAGAGACAATCAAGACGGCGGCTCGGACACTGAGCAAGGGAAGCGAGCTGGAGGCGGAGCTGCGATGAGATCCAGGAGCGCGTGGGAAACGTTCATCATCTGCGTGACGGCCATTTTCATAATCGGGATCGTTGCAGGCGCTAACAGGCACAACAGTGGTTTGCTCGGCGGGGTGGTGGTCGCCGTCATGGCCGGGTTCGGCTTGTTTGCTGGCTTGCGGTACCTCACGAGCAGGAACCAGCAGCGGGCCGAGCTGACCGGCTCGGAGCAGTACCGCCAGCTGACCGACGAGTATCGCCGGCTGTCCGACCTGGCCATCACGGCACAGGAGCACACCGACCTCAAGCTCGGCGAGGTAAGCGTTCAGCTCGACTACCTGCGTTCGCAGGTCGACTCGCTGCAGAAGATCCTCAAAGAGGTCGAGTAAGCAGCTTCCGGTCCATGATCACGGAAACCAGGGCCGTCGGGGGGCAGGCCTGAATCTCCATGATCATGGTGCCGTTCGACAAGCGGCGCTACCAGCCCGCCTTCCGCGCGCGCGCCTCATACAGCAGCACCGACGCCGACACGCTCACGTTCAGCGAGTCAGCCGCCCCCAGCATCGGGATGCCGACCCGCTTATAGCCGGCGTCATACCAGGGCTGAGACACCCCGTAGCGCTCGCTGCCGACTACCAGGGCGGTACGTCCCTGGTAGTCGCACGAGCGGTAGTTAACCGAATCATCGGTGTCCGCCAGGTAGACCGTGAACTCGTTCTGGTTGAGCCACTTGATCGCGTCTTCCGGCGAGTCGAACTCGAACGACGGAACGCGGATGCTCATACCCTGGCTAGCCCGTATCACCTTCGGATGCGTCAGTCTCGTGCGCCGGTTCACCATCACCAGGCAGTCGGCCGCGCACGCGTCCAGGGTACGGATCAGCGTCCCGAGGTTGCCGGGAATCTCCACCGCGTCAGTCACCAGGACCAGCGCGTCAGCCCCAAGCGCGATCGTGTCCGGCCCCCAGTCCGGAAGCTGAGCGACCGA
>JASIGS010000568.1 GCA_030052355.1 Streptosporangiaceae bacterium
CCGTACGACCGCAGAGCGAGCCGCGCTCGTTCGAGGTCGATCAGTTCGGATCCGGACATGTATACGGTGATCTTCTGGGAGTGGCTCTCGCGTCCGCTTGCCTGACGGCCGATCTCGGCGGCCGGGCTGCGGGCCGGCGGGCGCAGAAGCTCCGCGACTCCCGGCAGGCTTACCCGGCGTGAATGGGACCCGCTGGAACGCCCCGGTGCCACCTGTCCAGTACCTCCTTGGCCAGCTCCCGGTAAGACTGGGCACCGTTGCACGCGGGGTCAAACCTTGTGATGGGCTCGCCGGCCACCGTGGCGTCGGGGAAGCGCACCGTCCGGTGAATGACGGTATGGAAGACGCGCTCGCCGAAACCCTCGACTACGCCCGCGAGCACCTCCCTGGTGTGCAGGGTCCGCGAGTCGTACATCGTCGCCAGCAGACCGTCGATGGACAGCTTCGGGCTGAGCCTAGTCGATACCTTCTCGATCGTCTCCATCAGCAGCGCCACGCCACGCAGCGCGAAGTATTCGCACTCCAGGGGCACGAGCACACCGTCGGCGCAGGCGAGGGCGTTGACCGTCAGCAGGCCGAGCGACGGCTGGCAGTCGATGAGGATGATGTCGTACTCGGGGATCAGCGGCTGCAGCACGCGGCCGAGCACGAACTCCCTGCCCACCTCGTGCACGAGCTGGACTTCCGCGCCGGACAGGTCGATGTTGCTCGGCAGCAGGTCCATGCCGTCGACGCGGGTCTTGATGACCACCTCGGGGGCGGTGATGCCCCGCTCCATCAGCAGGTTGTACACGGTGGCGTCCAGTTCGTGCGGCTGGACACCGAGCCCCACCGACAGCGCGCCCTGCGGGTCGAAGTCGACGAGCAGCACCCGGCGCCCGCACTCCGCGAGGGCCGCGCCGAGATTGATGGTCGTCGTTGTCTTGCCGACCCCGCCCTTCTGGTTGCAGACAGCGGCGATCCTCGCGGGGCCGTGTATCAGGATCGGTTCGGGCTCGGGGAACACCGGCACCGGTCGCCCGGTCGGCCCGATGCGACCCGCCCTGACGTCCAGGGTTCGGGATGCTGCCACAGCGACCGCACCTCCCGGCGGCTGGCGCAGAATGCGCTCACTGGAACACGGACTTTAGGCAATGCTCCTCCGGCCTGCAAGGAGGCGCACCGCATAGCGCCAAATGTGACGCATGCGAAGTCTGAGGCAAGGACCCTGGCGAAACGTACATAACGGGAACGAGCCTGGCTGGCCGGCTCGTCAGCGCCCGCCGAGGATGTCACCAAGGATGGCAACGCCTGCACGAATGGACTGCTGGCTGGTGTTGCCGAAGCCGAGCACTAGCTGGGGCGGGTCTTCGCAGTGGTCGGATCGGTACGGGCTCATTCCGTACAGCCCGACCAGCCGGTCCCTGGCCGCAGCGATCACCGCCTGCTCGGCGGCCCCTGCGGGCAGGTGGGCTACGGCGTGAAAGCCAGCGGCCAGGCCGGTCAGCCGTACGCCGGGGGCGTGCCCGGCGAGCGCGCGCACCAGCGTCTCGCGGCGCGCGGCGTACTCGGTCCGCATCCGCCTGAGATGGCGGTCGTATCGGCCGGTCTCCATGAGGATGGCCAGCGCCAGCTGGTCGATGCCTGGTGAGCCGCGGTCGGCTAGCTCCTTGGCGCTGATGAGGGCGTCAGCGAGGCTGGGCGGGCACGCGACCCAGCCCAGCCGCAAGACGGGCGCGAGGGACTTGCTGACGGTACCGAGGGCTATCACCAGGTCGGGGGCGAGACCCTGGATCGTGCCGACCGGGTCGCGGTCGTAGCGGAATTCGGCGTCGTAGTCGTCCTCAATGATCACGGCCTGACTGCGGGCGGCCCAGTCGACCAGCGCGAGCCGGCGCCCGGGCGCGAGCACGACCCCGGTGGGCCACTGGTGCGCCGGGGTGACGATGACCGCCCCGGCACCACTGGCGGCCAGTGCCGTCACGTCGATGCCCGAACCATCGACGGGCACCGGCACCGCCTGCAAGCCGGCGGCCGCGGCCGCAGCGGTGATGTCCGCGCCGCCGCCCGGGTCCTCGACGGCAAGGCGTTGCACCCCGCGGCGCGCCAGGACGCCAAGGACGAGCGTGAGGCCCTGGGCCATCCCGGAGCAGACGATGACCCGGCTGGCTGTCGCGTCCGCCGCGCGCACCCGCCCCAGGTAGGACGCGAGCACGTCGCGCAGCCTCGGATGGCCCGCGGGATCGCCGTAACCGAAATCGCTGCTCGCCGCGGTGCGGCAGGCCTGCGTGACCGCCCAGGCCCAGCTTTCACGCGGAGCCGACACCAGGTCGGGAACGCCGAACCGGAAATCCGCCATCAGCCGGGCCGGCTGGGGCGGCGGCGCGGTCCTGGCCGGATCGGCCCGGTTCGCCGCCATGGCTACCCGGGTGGCTGAGCCCCCGCGAGTGACCAGGTAGCCCTCGGCCTGCAGCTGGGCGTAGCAATCCTGCACGAGGCCACGGGACAGGCCCAGCGCCCGGGCCAGCGCGCGCGATGACGGAACTCGGTCTCCGGCGCTGAGCCGACCGGACCGGATCGCCTGCCGGAGTTGGTCCTCAAGCTGGGCGCGCAGCGGGACCTTGTCGCCGCGGTCGACCGCCAGGAGCACCTCCGGCGCCAAACCGGACCACTCCACAGTCACGCAACCGGACCTTACCGGAAGTCCGGTTGGCGCCTAGCTTCGGAGGCATGACGACGGCAGCCCTGAACGCGCGCGCTGTGGCCGCGGCCGCTGGGCCGCGACCGCCGCTGCTGACCCGGCCGCTGCTGGTCCGGTTCGTGTCCGTCATCGGCGCGGAGACGAGCTTCTTCCTGCCGCTGTCGGTGCTGCCGCTGTACGTGAGGTCCTCGTTCGGCTCCGGTACTGGCGCGGGCCTGGTCACCGGAGCCCTGCTGGCGGCCTGCGTAGCAGGCGAGCTGGTGACCCCGCGGCTGGTGTCCAGGGCCGGGTACCGGCTGTCGCTCGCCGTCGGCCTGGTGCTGCTGGGCGCGCCCGCTCTGGTCCTGCTCTGGCCGGTCAGCCTCCCCGTCGTAGTCGCGGCGAATGCCGTGCGGGGCCTCGGCTTCGCGATTACCACTGTGGCGGGCGGCGCGCTGACCACCTCGCTCATCCC
>JASIGS010000569.1 GCA_030052355.1 Streptosporangiaceae bacterium
GAGGCCCACAAGTACGAGCTCTGGTGTCAGGTCGAGACGCTTGTGCTTGCCGCCCACGCGAAGGCCGGCACCGTGCCGGAGGACGCGGTGGGCCCCGTGGCGGCAGCGCCCCCGCCGACGCCCGAAGCGGTGGCCGCCCTCGAAGCCGTGACCGGACACGACGTGATCGCGTTCCTGTCGGCGTGGGCGAACAACACCACGCCCCGCGAGGCCGCCGCCTACGTGCACTACGGCATGACCTCGTCGGACCTGCTCGACACCGCCCTGGCCATCCAGCTAGCCGAGTCCACCGACCTGCTGACCGCCCGCTGCGACGCGCTCCTGCACGTGCTGCGCGACCACGCGCTGGCACACCGCTCCACGCTCCGGGTCGGCCGGACGCACGGCATCCATGCCGAGCCGGACGTGTGGGGTCACCGGGTCGCCGACTTCGCGTTCGCCGTGCATCGCTGTCGCGACAGGCTCATCCGCGCCCGCCAGTCGGTGGCCGTGGGCAAGCTGTCAGGGCCGGTCGGCACGTACTCCAACATCGACCCGGCGATCGAGTCTGACGTGCTCGGCCAGCTTGGCCTGCGGCCCGCGGACGTCGCCACGCAGGTGGTGATGCGAGACGGGATCGCCGAGTGGACCAGCGTGCTGGCCCTCATCGCCACCGTCTGCGAGGCGATCGCGCTGGAGATCAGGCACGGCCAGCGGACCGAGGTCGCCGAGCTCGCCGAGCCGTTCGGCGAGGGGCAGAAAGGCTCGTCGGCGATGCCGCACAAGCGCAACCCGGTGCGCGCGGAACGCATTGGCGGCCTTGCCAGGGTCGTGCGGGCGCAGGTCGTTCCCGTCCTTGAGGGGATACCGCTGTGGCACGAGCGCGACATCTCGCACTCTTCGACCGAGCGGGTCGCGCTGCCCGACGCGGCGATAGCCACCGACTTCATCCTCGCGGAGACCACCGGCCTGATGGAGGGCCTCACCGTCGACGCCGCCAGGATGCTGGCCAACCTCGAGTCCAGTCACGGGCTGATCTACACCTCCGCCGTGCTGCTCGAGCTGGTGGCCTGGGGAATGTCGAGGGAGGACGCTTACGCGCTGGTGCAGGCGGCGGCCATGGACTCCTGGCAATCTGGCGCGCCGTTCCGTGAGACGCTGCGCAAGCACGCGGCCAGCCGCGGCCAGCCGATCGATGAGGCCCGGCTGGACGAGGTCTGCAGCCCGGAACGGTACGTGAGCAGGCTGGGCGACGTCTTCGACCGGCTCGAACGGCTCGCGTGACCGGGGCCCTATCCGACCGCCCGTAGGCGATCATGTACGTTACGTAACGCTGCCGTGATGGTCCGGACGGGCCTCGGGCAATGGGATACTTAACGTCGCCGGGGGCGGGCAAACTGAACCTTGGTGCCTGTCGTTCGCCAGGTCAGGCAACGCGGCCTCGGCGCCGGGCAGCGGAACAGAGCAGTTAACCGACGGGAGTTCCAGCCAGATGACGAGCGCTCCAGACACCCGCTACATCGTGCATGGCGGCATTCCGCTGCAGGGAACGGTTTTCGTGCAGGGTGCGAAGAACGCGGCACTGAAGATGATCGCCGCGTCGCTCATGGCGGCGAAGGGGCGCACCGTCCTGCGGAACGTGCCGGTGATCGAGGACGTCCGCAGGGCCATCGAGCTGGCGCAGGCCGTCGGAGCCTCGGTCAAGTTCCACGAGGCGGAGCGGACCCTGGTCGTGGACGCCTCGGAGCTGACCAGCTCGGTGCTGCCCGCCGAGATCGCCCGCCGCTTCCGGGCTTCGGTCCTGTTCGTGCCGCCGCTGCTGCACCGGCTCGGCGAGGCGACGATCGAGGGCATCGGCGGCTGCAACCTGGGCAGCCGGAACCTTGACTTCCACTACCGGGGGTTCGCCCGGCTTGGCGCGACGGTCGACGAGCAGGAGACGCAGATCCACGTCAAGGCCGGCCGGCTGCGCGGCGCTCACCTGTACCTGGACACACCGTCGCACACCGGCACCGAGAACCTGATCATGGCTGCCGCCCTGGCGCGCGGCACGACGGTCATCGACAACACCGCGCTCGAGCCCGAGGTCCTCGACTACATCGCGTTCCTCACCAAGATGGGTGCCAAGATCACCGGCGGCGGCACGGGCTTCATCACCGTCGAGGGCGTCGACGAGCTCACCGCGGTGGAGTACACGGTCATGCCCGACCGCATCGACGCGGTGGTGTTTGCGATGGCAGCGGCGATCACCGGCGGCGAGGTCAGCCTCGTCGGCGCCATGCTCGACCACTTCGGGGTCGCGCGCTGGAAGCTGGAGCAGATGGGCGTGGAGTTCGCCACCCATGGCGCCATAGTCCAGGTTCGCCGGGAGCGCCAGCTCCGTCCCGTGAACGTGATCACCGACACATTCCCTGGCTTCGCGACCGACCTGCAGCCGCCGATCATGGCGCTGAGCTGCCTGGCCGATGGCACCAGCTACATCAGGGAGACGATCTTCGACGGCCGCTACGCGCTGGCCGAGGAGCTCAACAAGATGGGCGCGAAGGTCGAAGTGGCCGGGCAGGCCGCGATCGTGCACGGGCCGAGCGTCCTGCACGGCGGCGAGGTGATCGCGCACGACCTGCGCAGCGGCATCGCGCTCATCCTGGCGGGCCTGGCGACGGAAGGCGAGACGGTCGTCTCGGCCGGCTACCACATCGACCGCGGGCACGCGGCCGTCGCGGCCAGGCTTTCCACCCTGGGCGCGGATGTCACCCGCGTAGAGGTCTGATCGGCCGAGCGCCTTGACGCGGACGGCCGCGTCAGCGCCGCTCCTCGGGCGCGGGCCGTCCGCGCGGCGTCAGTGATTTCGCGGGCCCCGGCCAGACCGGGACCTGCCCGGCAGGGCCGGGATTTCCATACCAGGCAAGGCGATTTAGCACGGCAGGATTGGCTTGTCGCCAATTGTGCCTTGGCTTTCCCCTTCCCGATATCGCAATTCTGGGTTACGACATGAGGTAACGAATTCTTCCGGCGGAGCAACGGGCACCCTGGGGTGGCAGCGAAGGTGACATGGCTGGGATAGCTAGAGCCCTGCGGCCGGATCAGGAAGTGACCGTCGCTCTCGTCGGCCCGCATGCCCTGGTCGAGCGCATCGTCCTCGCCGGGCTGCCGGGCGCACCGGGCCGGGCGATGCACGAGATGCCGGGCGCGCCCGCAGACGAGGTACGCCGGCGGCTGCTCATGGCCGCCTACCGCAGCGAGCAAGAGGCGCCAGACAAGGTAGCCAAGCTCGGCAGCTCGGCCGACGCCTGCCTGTTCGCCAGCCGGGCGCCGTACGAGTACGCCCGGCGGGCCGGCGTGCTGAGCTGCCCGGCCACCTACATCCAGCTCGGCGACGGGCCGCTGCTCGCAGCGCTGCGGCAGGCAGCCGCGGCTGGCATCGACCTGCGGGTGGTCAGCTTCGACACGTTAAGCCGGCCGGAAGTGGAACGCGCGCTTGGCCTGCTCGGCGTGCCGGCCGACGGCTGTCACCTGCATGACGACGCCGCGAGCGCGGCCGCGATCGCGTCGTTCCACACCCGGCTGTGGCGGATCGGCCAGACATCGGCGGTTGTCACCTGCATGGACGAGGTCGCCCGACGGCTCGCGTCCGCTCAAGTGCCCGTTTTCACCATCCAGCCGACAGACGCGGCCATCTCGGCCGCGCTGCAGATCTCGACCCTGCTGGCCCGCAACCGGACCCTGGCGGACTCCAGCCTGGCCGTCGCGCTCGTCGAGGTTCCGCAGCTGCGCGACAACACGGGCAAGCGAGCACCACGGCAGGCCAGGGAGGAGCTGCGGCTGACGGTGCACAGGTTCCTCGTGCAAGAGGCGCGCCGGATCCACGCTGCGGTGACCCCGGTTAGTGAGCACGGCTTCC
>JASIGS010000570.1 GCA_030052355.1 Streptosporangiaceae bacterium
GCGCGCTCGGCGGTGGCCGGTCACTGCCGCGCCAGCCACTTCTTCAGGGTCTGGTGAAACGCGCTCGCTGGGCCTCTCCACCGACGGAAGCGGCGCGCCGCGCTGTGCCAGGTGCCAGGCGATCGTCTGCGGGCCGCGCTTCTGGTCTTGCCAGTTCCCTGGCTGGCCTGGCCGTGCTCGCACAATCGCATCCGCTACGGTTGCGGTATTCCCATTGTGACTAGTGGTGGAGCGGTCATGACATTCCTCGACGAGGCGACGTGGCGGGGCCGTGTGTACTCCGGCGGCTGGGTTGTTCCGGACGGCGGCGACGCCGCCGTGACCGAGCCCGCGACCGGTGCAGAACTCGGCCGCACAGGGATAGGAAATCCGGCCGATATCGCGCGTGCGGTACGCGAGGCCGCCTCGGCGCAGCCAGCGTGGGCCGCCCTGCCGCATACCGAGCGGTCAGCGATCCTGCGCAAGGCCGCCGACGCCTGGCTGGCCAACGCAGCCGAGATCGAGCAGTGGAGCATCCGCGAAGGCGGGAAGACTCCGCCAGCCGCTGCATTCGAAACGCACGTTGCGACCGGCGAGGTCTACGAGGCGGCGACACTGCCGTCCCGGCCTTACGGCGAACTGCTGCCCAGCGAGCAGCCTCGCCTCAGCTTCGCCGAGCGGGTCCCGGTCGGGGTTGTGGGCGTGATAGCGCCGTTCAACTTCCCGCAGATCCTCGCGATCCGCTCGGTTGTGCCCGCGCTCGCCCTGGGCAACGCGGTGGTCCTTAAGCCCGACCCGCGCACGGCTGTCTGCGGTGGCGTCGCCCTGGCCAGGGTCTTCCAGGAAGCAGGTCTTCCCGAAGGGCTGTTGCACGTGCTGCCCGGCGGGTCTGAGGCGGGCGAGGCCCTGATCACGGATCCGCTGGTGCGCATCATCTCGTTCACCGGGTCCACGGCCGTCGGCCGCCGGGTGGGCGAGCTGGCAGCCCGCCATCTCAAGCGGGTCCACCTCGAACTGGGCGGAAACTCCGCGCTGATCGTCCTGGACGATGCGGACCTGGACCGGGCAGCGTCCGCCGGGGCGTGGGGCTCGTTCCTGCACCAAGGGCAGATCTGCATGACCACCGGTCGGCACCTGGTGCAGGAGAGCGTCTACGACAAGTACGTGGCGGCGCTGGCCGACAAGGCATCGCACCTGCCCGTGGGCGATCCCGCGACCGGGCAGGTTGCGCTCGGCCCGGTCATCGACGAGCGCCAGCGCGACAAGATCCACGCGCTTGTCACCGGCAGTACAGCCGCCGGCGCGCGGCTCGCAGCTGGCGGCACCTACGAGGGCCTGTTCTACCAGCCCACGGTGCTGGCCGACGTCACCCCCGAGATGCCTGCCTACGCCACCGAGGTCTTCGGCCCGGTAGCCCCGGTGCTGAAGTTCTCCACCGCCGATGAGGCCGCCGCGCTGGCCGCCCGCACCGAGTACGGCCTGTCCCTCGGCATTCTCACCAGGGACGTGATGCGCGGCCTGGAACTGGCACGCCGCATCCCGACAGGCATCGTCCACATCAACGATCAGACCGTTGACGACGAGCCCAACGTTCCCTTCGGCGGAATCCTGGATTCAGGTACCGGCGCGCGCTTCGGGGGCACCGCCAATCTGGATGCGTTCACCGAGACTCGCTGGGTGACCATGAGCGGGGACATCACGCCATACCCGTTCTGAGCGAGATACGGCAAGGGCCAACCACGCGGCACGCTTCCGGATTGGGGTGATCATCCCAGATATGCATGTTGTCCCGCCACCTGCCAGTAGGCGGTTCAGCGGGATGCCGCGTCCCCTCTGGGGCGGCTGGAAGCGATATTCGAGCACGGTTGTTCCGGTGATAGGCTCTGTCGGGCGCGGGCGGTTCCCTGCCAGGTCAGCGTCGATTGGGCAGGCTGTAGCCTGCAGAAACTTGGTCCTGTAGAGCAGCTCGGAGTGCTCGCCACCCTGTCAAGGTGGAGGTCGCGGGTTCAAATCCCGTCAGGACCGCTCAGCCGGCGTCCGGGAGCCGCCAGGAGTCCGGACGGCGTCACGGTCAGGTAGCTCAGTTGGTACGAGCGTCCGCCTGAAAAGCGGAAGGTCGGCGGTTCGACCCCGCCCCTGACCACCACTTCTGACCAGGCAATACGCCTGGAACAAGATTCTTTTTTGCTAGCTCGCGGCGCCGTCAGTCTCATTTTTAGTCTCATTTGGCGTCCATAGGTAGGCGTTCAGCCGGTCGGCTATGTCGCGGCGGAGCCTGGCCGTGACGTGGGTGTAGCGCTTGACCATGGCGGCGTTAGACCAGCCCATGAAGTCCATGACTGCTCGTTCGGGGACGCCGAGAAGCAGCAGAG
The DNA here is from genome assembly GCA_030052355.1 of Streptosporangiaceae bacterium. The sequence goes on from JASIGS010000570.1 coordinate 2,352, forward strand.
TGGTCGCGGCTGTGTGCCGGGCGTCGTGGAGCCTGGCTTCGCGGACACCCGACGACTGAAGCAGTTCCTTCCACTCGTACTGATCGCGGCGCGGGTCGATCGGCTTGCCGGTCGGCTGGGCGAACATCCAGTCGCCTTCATGCCACTCGGTTCCGGCATGCTCGCGCTCATGATCTTGTCGCTTGCGGTGCTCGGCGAGCAGCGCGAAGAGCTGCTCTGGCAGGGCGATGCCGCGCCGTCCCGCGGCTGACTTGACCTCGACCTCCACAAGGCCGCCGCCTTGCCGCTTCGGGCACCAGCGAGCATGGCTCGCGCAATCTGGCGGACATGGGGGCGGGCACTTGCGCCGATGCCGCTTGCAGCCCTTCGGGCATAGCCTGATCTTGTGATAGCGGGAGCTTCTCAGCGCCCTAGTGAGCACAAGCGGACCGGCCGCAGACTGTGCCCGGCAACACTGTGTCCGGCGAAGCAGGTAGTCCGGGCAAGCTGCCACGCCGCGCGAGTTCTGGTTGGGCAGAAGAATCGATCATTCTGTTCGATTGAGGTCGATTACGTTGATGCTCTTGTCGGCCGTTCTGAGGAGTAGTGCGATCAGCCGATCAACATCGTTCGTCGAGCCGGCTACCGATCCGGTGCTGCTGAGGATGCTCGCGGCCGCTGGCCTGCCCGCAACGGGGCGCTTTCTTTCGAAGGCCGGCTGGGTTAGCCGCGTGTGGGTAGGCGACGAATACGTTGTACGGCTGATCAACGACCAAAGGCACCGCGACGCGTATCGTCACGAGGCTGCCGTCGTCGAACTGCTCGCCGGCAGCGGGGTCCCACACGCTCGGCACGTCGCCCACGGCGACGGGCCGGACGGGCCGTGGTATGTCTCCGAACGCCTGCCCGGCCGAACCCTGTACGACGTGTGGCCGGCGGCGGACCTGCCCCACCGCCAAGCGATCATTGAGAGTCTCGGCGCTGCGTTGCGCGCCCTGCACCGGGTTCCTGTCCCGTCGGGCCTGTTGCCGCCCTGGCTGGCCGACGCGCTCGCCGGGAAGAAGCCGTGGGCTGCGTTCCACCCACCTGTGGTGAGTGCGGCGCTCCAGCTGGTCGAGGATGCCCGGCGACTGCCCGGTCATGACTCGCGCCTGCTCGCGGACGTCGCCGGTTGGATCCAAGAGCGGCTGGCGTTTTTCGCCGCCGACGAACCCGTCCTTGTACATGGTGATATTCATGGATCCAATCTGATGGTCGACCAAGGACGTGTGACCGGTCTTATCGATTTCGCGGAGGCGTTAGCTCAGCCGGCGGATGTCGAGCTCGATAACATCTTGCGCTGGTGCGCCAATGCGCGAGAGTTCCCACCCGTACCTGGCGAACGAGGGCTCGACGGGACCACGCTCAGAGAGGTCCCGGGATGGCTGCACGGCGCGTATCCGGAACTGTTCGAGCGCGAGCATCTGCGCGAGCGGCTGCGCTTCTATGACATGCATGGGCAACTCGTGCAATACGCACAGCACCCCCTGCCTAACGAACGCGAAGCGGCGCACGACCGCATCGCTCGCCTGCTTGCCGGCCATAACCATCTCGATCGACTCATCTGGTAGGTCGTAGTCTTCGCGCCTACACGGGACATCGTGAGCTGCGCCCGATAAGAGCGCGGGCGAGATATTGACTGTGCCCGGTGAGGGATCGGCCTGCGAGACAAGCCAGCGCGGCAGGGTGGCATGACACGAATTGTTCAACAGACACGTTAGGCACCTTCTAACTTCGCTGCATCTCGACAACGGACTTCGACGTCTGCCCGGAGGCTCTGGGAATCACCGGCGAGATGTCCCGTTGCTAGCAGAAATCGGGCTGAGATGGCGACCTGAGTCTTGGAACCACTATGAGGTTTTATATGGGCTTCTTTGTCATAAACTCGTTTTTGCGCCACCAGCGCTCCGGCTCAGTTAGTTTCAACGCCTCCGCTATTGACTTTTCAAGGTGCAGTGGTGCATGCCCGCAACTGATAGAGGTAGCTACCAGTTCGACTGGGATCTGCCGCAGACGATCAACGCCTGGCCGCGAACAGGGTCGCATTGGTCGCCATCGACGTAGCTACCGGAGTTCGCTGCAGCGGCTAGAGACCGGTGAACCGCCGCTGGACCTCGCGCCGCGGGCAGTCTCATTTCTAGTCTCATACACGTTCATGCAGCGCCGTTGATCTAGCAGCCGAAGCCCAACGTGAGCAGGCGCGTATACAGCTGCAGCCTGCGCTGGACATGGTTCCCTAGTCCTGAAAAGCGGAAGGTCGGCGGGTCGACCCCGCCCCTGACCACGGGTTTTGCAGTGTAATCGGCCTCGTTCGGGAGCCAATGTTGGCGGGAGGTCAGCACGTCCTGGCCGAACATGGCGGCTAAGCACTAACTAACTGCCAGGTTCAAAACCATTCCGCATGACTTCTGCAGCGCAGAGATCCGCTTGGAGCGCTAAGCCAGGCCGATCTGGGCGCTGGCCCTGACCAACTACACGTCGGCACGCCGCAGCAGACTCTGAGCGCTAGCGGAGGTTCGGATGTATCCGCCGGAATCCGCGGCGGCGCCATGCTGAAGCACCGTCGGCGGCAAAGGCGGGCGGCCATGCCCGGCAAACGACACAGGCACGGGACGCTTGATTGGGTAGCCAGGCTGGAAGCAAGAAGGTGCCAATAGACGCGCTCGGCTGGCTTGCTGCCGCTGCCTCAGCGCTGACTAGGTTTCCGCGTCTCGCCGCAGCCGCTCGGGGTCGAGGTCGGCGACGAAGACGCGCTGCAGCATGTGCCAGTCCTGCGGATGAGCCCTGATGCCCGCCTCGAAGCGGCAGGCAACCTCCTGCATCATCGCCGCCGTCTTCTGTTCCCTGTCTCCTTCGGCCGGCACCGGTATCTCTGCATGAACGTGCGCGCCCCAGTGATCGCCCTCGAACCACAAGATCACCGGCATTAGCGCCGCGCCGGTCTGCACAGCGAGCGCGGCCGGGCCGCCCATCATGCGGGCCTTCTCGCCGAAGAACTCCACCTCGATGCCCGCGCCGGTGACATCGCGGTCACAGACCAGGCCGACAGTCTTGCCGGCCCGCAGCCGCTGCGCCAGGATGCCGAACGCGCTGTACGCTCCCCCGGTGGCTGGCAGCACTTCCATGCCGATGCCCTCGCGGAATGCGACGAACCTGTCGTAGACCGATTCTGGCTGGACCCGCTCCGCCACGACGGTCACCGAACCCGCCCCTTTGGCGATCAGCCATGCGCCAGCCAGGTCGTAGTTGCCCATGTGCGGCAGCGCGAGGATCACCCCGCGGCCGGCCGCGAGGTAATCGAAGGCGGTCCGGATATGCCCAGTGTCGTGCATCCCCCCGGCCAGCCGGTCCGCCGGCATCCCCGGCAGCCGGAATGCCTCAAGCCAGTAGCGCGCGTACGAGCGCATCGCCTGCCTAGACAGCCGTCGCAGTTGGCCGTCTGGCGCCTCGCCTCCGACGACCCGGCGCAGGTTGGCCTCAAGTACGCGTACGCGCGGGCCTTGGCGCCGCCACGCCAGGTCGGCAGTGAACCTGAAGGCACTCCGGGCCCACGATTCGGGCAGGCGGCAGACAAGCGACCAGCCCAGGCCGTACCCGGCATCGGTCAGCCTGTCCTTCAGCCGTGGCATCGGCACCTTCCGGGGTCGGGCGGACGGCCACTCAGGCGCCGGAGCGACCTTGCCCGCTGCGCACGAGAGCGTTGTTGTCCTGAGAGCGAGGGGCGGTCGGTGATCGTCAGCAGCGCGTCCTGAGAGCTGGCATGGCAACCACCGTCCAGCTCCCAGCGGATAGCGCCGAGCCCGGCAGCGCCCGCCGCCCGCGGTGATCCTCGACAGCCGCCAGCTGCCTCTGACCGGGACAGATGAACCGCTACGGCCATGATGCGCGCAATCTGCTGGCGAAGACAATGTCGATCAGCATCAAGACCTGCGCTGGCGGCCTCAACACATGCGTTGCGGGGGCGGCACCAGGTCCGCGGGACGTAGCCGTCGGCGACGCTGCCAGCGTTTTCGCTTCGCGGAGGTTCTGGCCAGCGGAACTCTGTCGCACGCTAGGTCCGCTTTGCTTGCAAATTTGCAGGAGGCCCAAGGAGCCGAAGGCCGCGTTCGCAGCCGTGGCCGGTTTCGCCTGCGCGATCGTCCGACGCTGGATTACGTCCTGATGCTCGACGAGTACCCGACGAGCTTTTGACATGAGTACAGGGAATCGTATAGCCGGTCTGCACGTTGACCGTATAGCCAGGCTACACTTAGCCTGGTGCCGAAGGCTATGAAGCTCCGCGACATCCCTCGCGCGCTATAGGAACAAGGCTGCACTTGGCGGCCCGGGAAGGGGTCAGACGTCATCTGGTATTGCCCGTGTGGCGAGCACATGGTGCCCGTACCCGAGCACCGTAACGTCTCACCGGGCGTCGTAAGTGACGTCATCGCGAAGCTAGCCTGCCTGCCGAGGGGATGGCTCCAATGAACTACACCGTCCGCGCAAAGCGCTGGCAGCACGGCTGGGAACTGCACATCGAGGGCGTTGGTGTCACTCAGTCACGCAGCCTTGCTTCGGCCGAATCCATGGTCCGTGACTATGTGGAGTCTCTTACGGGCGACCCCGTTACCGGATCAGTGTCCATCCAGCCTGATCTTGGCGGTCTGGAACGCCTGGCGCTGGAAGCGCGTGAGCGCACCGAACAGGCTCAGCGTGAGGCCCGCCTTGCCGCGACCGAGTCGCGCCGGGTAGCGAGGAGGCTGCGGAAAGCGGGACTGTCGATCGGCGACACGGGCGTCGTGATGGGTGTCTCGAAGGCGAGGGCGTCCCAGCTCGTAAGTGCCAGTGCCAGGCGGCCGAAGCCTACGGCGTGACCTATCCTCGCGGTCTGACCCAGCCTGAATCGGACTGAGCGGCGCCGGATCGCCAGCTTGAGAGGTCTCCTCGATGGTCCCTGCAGTGGTCGGCGGACGCCGCGTCCCGGTGGCTCCCCAAGATCTTTTGGCGATTACGTCAGGTGGACCGGCCGTCTCCTCTGTTGCTCGTCGGGAGCAGGTCAGCAGTGTTTTGTTGCGTTCCGGTGCGAGAGAATCTGCTGAACATGGTGGCCAAGCACTGTTGGTTGTCAGGTAGCGAAGCCCGCACCTTCAGGGGCACGGTCTACGAGGTCACCGCAGCGCCTGGCGGATGAACGTGGCAACGGCGACCGGCTTCGCGATGAACGCGGTGTGCGAGCCGTCAATGGTCTCGGTCGTGGCGCCCATCCGCTGGGCCATGAACCTTTCCGCGTCCGGTGAGATCGCGTTGTCGTGCGCGGAGACCAGGAACCAGGACGGCTTGCTCTTCCAGCCTGCGGCGGTGGCGTTCTCGTTGAGCGCGGCGGCCGCGAGCGGGCGCTGGGTCGCGAACATGACATCGGCCATGTCGACCGGCACGTCGGCGCAGAACGTCTCCCGGAATCTGTCCCTCTGGACGTACAGGTCGGGACCGCCTGCGGCCCCGGGCGCGTCATAGGGGGTCGGGCTGGCCGTCTTGGCCAGCAGGGGCGGCGGGAACGGCTGCTGCACGCTCGCGCAGCTCTCACCCGCCTCGAGCCCGAACGCCGCGAGAAAGACTAGCCCGGTCACGTTCTCCAGGTCGGCCGACGCCTGGCCGATCACGGCGCCTCCGTAGGAATGCCCGACGAGCACGACCGGGCCGCCGATGGCCTTGACCACGTCAGCGACGACGCTGGCGTCGAAGGCGACGCTGCGCAACGGGTTCGGCGGGGCTAGCACCGTGTGGCCGGCGCTCTCGAGTTCGCGGATCACCCCCGCGAACCCGGACGCGTCGGCAAAGGCACCGTGGACGAGGACGACAGTGGGACCAGGCATGGGTTCTCCTCGGGTTGGAGATGACCCACCGACGCTACGTCACCGGACCCGAGCGAGCCGGCCCCGGGTGCGCCGCTCTGGGCGTGGGGATAGTAACCGGCACGGACGGGCCTGGGAAACGGTGGCTACTGCTGCACGGCCCGCCGCAGGTCTGGGACGGCGCCTGCTGGCGGCTCACGGACCCCCAGGTTGGACGCGCCGACCTGGTCGGCGACGACTTCCAAGATGGCCCCGCCGGGTGGAATCAATGTCGTGACGGTGTCTCGCTGTGGCTTTGTAGGGCAACGGAGAACTCGGGGGCTGGGACGAATTTGTGAGGCAGTCTGACTAACGACGTCGTTGCCTCAAAAAGTCGAGGTCGCCGGCTGGTACTGGTGCGACCGAATCAACGTCGATCCCCCCGATCAGCCGCACGTGGAACTGGACGCGTCACTTGGCGTTCTCAGTCGTCTTGCGGCAACCGCGGAGTCGGTCGAGACAACAAAAAGTGCCTTTGACATGTACCCGGAGCGGCA
>JASIGS010000571.1 GCA_030052355.1 Streptosporangiaceae bacterium
GCGGGTCTGGATCACCGGCACCGGAGCGAACGGCAACGGCAGCATGTGGCTGTACGTCGTCGGCATCCTCGGCCCCGACGCCGTATCCCCCGACGTCGACTCCTCGGTGCTGGTCGGGTACCCGTTCGCCGAAAACTACCTCTCCTTCAACGGCTCGCCCAGCACCATCTACGTCAAAGCAGCCGACAACCGAGTCAACGCCGTCTTCAACCTGCTTGCCGACCAGGCCGACCCGCAAAGCCCCTTCAACGTCGACGTATCCCAGCCGTCGGACGCCCTGGTCGCCCAGGCCGACGCCAGGGCCGCGTTCAATACCCTGTTCCTCGGCCTGGGCGCGGTCGCGCTGCTGGTCGGAGCGATCGGCGTGGCCAACATCATGGTCATCGCCGTCCTAGAGCGCCGCAGCGAGATCGGGCTGCGCCGCGCGCTGGGCGCCACCCGCAGGCACATCCGCATCCAGTTCCTCGCCGAGGCGATCGCCTTGTCGGTGACCGGCGGGTTCGCCGGGATCATCGCAGGCGCCGCCGCCACCGCCATCTACGCGCGCAGCAGGGGCTGGGCGACCGTCATCCCCGCCGATGCCTGGACCGGCGGCCTGGCCGCCGCCATCCTCATCGGCGCCCTGGCCGGGCTGCTGCCCGCTATTCGCGCCGCCCGCCTCTCCCCGACCCAGGCCCTGTGGTCGCTATGACCGTTGCCCACCGGGCTGGCGCAGCGGGCCGGATCACGCTCTTGCTGGCCGCGGCGGGCTCAGCCCGCATCCGCCGCCCCCGCTTGAAGATGGGACTGACGAGGGACATGAGCAATAAAGGTGTTATCAACAACGGAAGGCTGGGTCCGCGGAGCCAAACGGGCGGGTCGCGCCGACGGCGGGCGGGCGCACTGGCCGCGGTCCTGGCGGGGACCGCATTGCTGGCCGCAGCCTGCAGCGCGTCCTCGACGCAGACGGACGCCTTCGCACCGGGCGCGACCTACGCCCAGACGCTGGCCTTCGCCAAGTGCATGCGCGCTAACGGCGTGCCCCAGTTCCCGAACCCCGACCGGCAGGGAAACTTCAGCAACGCCACGATTCAGGCTCTCGAGAACAACGGTTCGCAGGATCGCAACGCCCTCTTCCAGTGCCGGTCGGTGCTCCCGAATGCGGGCACCGGGCTGACGATCGCCCAGATACAGCAGATCCAGGAGCAGAACCTCAGGGACGCCATCAAGGGCGCCGAGTGCATGCGCGCGCACGGGATCACGAACTTCGCCGACCCCACAGCATCGAACCAGGCATCCGGCGTCAACTGGCAGCCCGACATAGCAGCCAACGTCAACACCAGCACACCGTCCTACGAGGCCGCGCTCAGTGCCTGCAATAGCGGCAAGGTCGCCGGTGGGATCATCCCGCCCAGCTTCGGGCTGGAGGTTCTCCCGTCAGGTTCGCCGTCCGGGACGCCTACGCCCCCTTCCGGCAACGGATAGTGCTGAGACTGTTCAGTCCGGCCTGGGAACCCCGGCCACGATCATGTCGACGACTTCCTGCGCGAACCTGTCGGTCAGCGGCTGGTGCCCGTGCAGCAGCCGGTGATAGGCCGCGCCGAACAGCAGGTCGAGCACGACCTCGTAGTCGGTGTCTGCCGCGATCTCACCGCGCGCGACGGCGCGATCCAAGATGGCCCTGTGCTGGACCCGCAACCGCTCGATCACGCGTTCCCGCCACGCGACGGCCAGCTCCGGGTCCTGCTGCGCCTCCGCGATCAGTCCGGCGAGAATCGGTCCGGCGCTGGTCCTGGTGACCGACTTGATCCAGGCGCGCAGCGCGGCCAGCAGGTCACCGTGCAGCGTGCCGGTATCGGTCGGCGGCTGCTGCCGCTGGAATTCGGCCAGGAACGCGTCGAGCGCCAGGGTCCCCCGGGACGGCCACCGCCGGTAGATGGTCGCCTTGCCCACGCCGGCCCGTGACGCGACCTCCTCCATGGTCATCCCGCCGAAGCCTCGCTCGGCCATTATCTGCGTCGCCGCCTCGAGGATCGCGCGATCGGCCTCCTGGCTGCGCGGCCGGCCGCGCTTAGCTGGCACGAGGCCGACTGCGGCCGCAGCTTTCCTGGCCCTGGCGGGAATACGAGCCTCCCCCATGACGCTGCAGCCTACACCAGATAAATGAAACGCTCCGTATCGTATCGTTGGGTGTCTGTGGATCACGGGGTCAAGCTGGAGAAGGACGGCATGCGGCAAGCACCACCAAGCCCAGGCACGACACTGGTAACTGCCAAGCCAGAAACTGCGGACGCTACTAGCCAGCCAGCCTCCCGGCATCAGGGCATGCGGCTGGCGCTGATCCTGGTCGCGGCGTTCATGGTGGTACTCGATTTCTCGATTGTGAACGTCGCCCTGCCGTCGATCGAGCGCGAGCTCGGACTCACCGCGTCGACCGTCCAGTGGGTCATCACGGGGTACGCGATCTCGTTCGCCGGCCTGCTGATCCTGGGCGGCCGCGCCGCCGACCTGTTCGGCCGCCGCCGGATGTTCATCTACGGTCTGCTGGCCTTCACGGCTGCGTCGCTGTCCGGCGGGCTGGCCCACGACCCGGTGCTCCTCATCGCATCCCGCGTCGTCCAGGGTGCGGGCGCTGCCTTTGTCGCGCCGGCCGCGCTTTCCCTGATCACTACCAGCTTCCCGGACGGACAGCAGCGAACGCGGGCGCTCGGCATGTACGGCGCCACCGCGTCGATCGGCTTCGTGGCCGGCCAGGTGCTCGGCGGCGTGCTCGTGCAGTTCACCAGCTGGCGGGCGGTCTTCCTGGTGAACGTGCCGGTCGGCCTGCTCGCGGCCGTCGTCGCCCGCCGCCTGCTCGCCGACTCCCGCGGGCCTCGCGCGGGCCGCAAGCTGGACGCACGCGGCGCTGCGCTCATCACCCTGGCCATGGCCGCGCTGGTCTTCGCGGTCTCCGAGGGAAACCCGATGGGCTGGCTGTCGGCGCCGGTCGTCGCGGCGGCGGCGTTGGCTGCCGGAAGCGCTGCAGCATTCATCATCGCCGAACGGCGCCACCATGACCCGCTGCTGCCCGCGGCCCTGATCCGGCGGCCTGCGCTGCGTACCGCAGCCACGATCAACGCGCTGCTCGGCCTGTGGAACGGCGGCGAGATGATCGTCCTCTCGCTGTACTTCCAGCAGGTCCTGCGTGACTCACCACTCGCGACCGGCCTGGCCATCGCGCCGCAGGGCATCATCGGGTTTACCGCCGGCGCATTCGGGGCAAGGCTGGCAAGTCGGATCGGTATCCGCCACGTGCTGATGCTCACGGGGGCCACGTCTGCTGCGGGATTCCTCATACTCACCCAGATTCCGGCCAGCGGGCACTACAGCCCGCTGCTCGCCGTGGTGATGCTCGTCGGCTTCGGAACTGCCGGAACCGCCTTCGGCACCATGGTCGTGGCTACCACCGGGGTTGCCGGAGCCGAGCAGGGAGTCGTCGGCGGCGTCATCAACACCAGCCGCCAGGTCGGCGCTGCGCTAGGTGCGGCGACGCTGCCCGCGATCGCGGCGGCTGTCGGGCACGACCCAGTGTCGGCGACCGCAGCGGGCACCCGGGCGGCGATGCTTGCGGCCGCGGTTGCCTCGGCCCTCGCCGCGCTGGCCGCGTGGCGCAGCCTTCCCACGACGGGGCAGGCAGGCGAACCGCGCGGAGGCCGGCAGCTCGCGTGGCACTCCACCAGGAGGGAACGACATGATCTACACGACTCTCGGCCGTACCGGGCTGCGGGTCTCCCCGATCGCGTTCGGTACCTGGCAGCTCGGCGGGGACTGGGGGCCGACAGACGAGTCGGCGGCGATCACGGCCATCCGTCGGGCGGCCGACCGCGGCGTGACCCTGTTCGACACGGCTCAGGGCTACGGATTCGGCGCGTCTGAGCAGCTGCTGGCCAAGGCAGTGGCGGGAAGGAACCGCGGCGAGCTGGTGATCGCCACCAAGGGCGGCTTGCGGCCAGGTGAGCACGGCGGCGTCCGCAGAGACTCGAGTCCCGAGTGGATACGGGCGGGTGTCGAGTCGAGCCTGCGTGCCCTGCGTACCGACTACATCGACGTGTACCAGGTGCACTGGCCAGATCCCACAGTGCCGTTCGTGGACACCGCGGAGGAGCTCGCCAAGCTCATGGCTGACGGAAAGATCAGGCACGTCGGGGTGTCGAACTTCGACGCGGCGCAGATCGCCGAGTTCAGCGCCACCCTGCAGGTCGAGACGCAGCAGCCGCCCTACCATCTGTTCCGCCGCGACATCGAGGCAGACATCCTTCCTTACGCTGCCGCGCACGACATCGGCGTGCTGGTCTACGGCCCGCTCGCGCACGGTCTGCTGTCCGGGCACCTGACCGCCCAGAGCAAGTTCGCGCCGCAGGACTGGCGCAGCCGCAGCGACATGTTCACCGGACCGGGGTTCGAGCGCAACCTGGCCGCTGTCGCCCAGCTGGACAGGCTGGCCCGTACGGAGCTCGGCGCGACGGTGAGCCAGCTCGCGGTCGCCTGGACGCTGGCAAACCCGGCCGTGGACGCCGCGATCGTCGGCACCCGCGACCCGGAGCACGTCGACCAGGCGGTCGCCGCGGCCGACCTCGAGCTGGACCAGGGACTGCTCGCGAAGATCGACGAGATCATGCAGGGGACGGTCTCGACCAGCGGGCCCACTCCCGACAGCGT
>JASIGS010000572.1 GCA_030052355.1 Streptosporangiaceae bacterium
AGCTCGCCGCGCTCAAGGCCGAGATCGGCAGCGCGCCAGCCACCCCAGAGCTGCCTGCTGGAAGCTGACCAGCGCCGCTAGCATTCGGTGGTGTGGGCTTCCTTTGACTGTGAGCTGACCTAGCGGGCCGCGGTCCGCCTTCCTCGTCTATCCGCAGGCAAACGACGAGGAAGGAGGACCGATGCTGTCCGCACGCAGACGACCACGGCCGACCCGCGCAGGGCTAGCGGTGCTGCTGAGCGTGCTCGCCGTGGAGTTCGCCGACGAGCTCGTCGACGGCACCAAGAGCGCGGCCATGCCGCTCATCCAGCATGATCTTGCGCTCAGTTACCTGCAGGTCGGCCTGCTCGCCGCCGTGCCGTTGTTCGCCGGAAGCGTGCTGGAGCTGCCGTTCGGCGTCATCAGCGGGACGGGGGCGCGCCGCCGCCGGTTCATCCTGGCTGGCGGGGTGATCTTTACCGGGGCAATCCTGGCAACGGGGCTGGCCCCGTCGTTCCCGGTGCTGCTGGCCGCGCTGGTGATCTTCTTCCCGGCGTCGGGGGTCTTCGTCAGCCTCACGCAGTCAGCGGCGCTGGATTCCGAGCCGGACCGCCGGGCTGCGCTGATGGCCAGGTGGACGCTGGCCGGCTCGGCGGGTGACGTGGCCGGGCCGCTGCTCGTGGCGGCCGTGGTCGCGGTGGGCTTGACCTGGCGGGTCGCGTTCGTCGTGGTGGCCGTGGCGGCAGCGGCTAGCTGGCTGGCGGTGGCGAGCACGGGCCGGGCCGCCGACGTGGTGTCCGCCGATGAGGGGAACGACGGGCACAGCTGGCCTGGTCTTCGGGCCGCGATCAAGATCGCCGGACTGGCGGGTGCGTTCCGCTGGCTGACCCTGCTCGAGGTGTCTAACCTGCTGCTCGACGTGCTGACCGCGTTCCTGGCGCTGTATCTCGTAGCCGTCGTGCACGCCTCGCCTGCCGTCGCCGCGCTCGGTGTCGCTGTGCGTCTCGGTGCCGGGCTGGCCGGGGACGCGCTGCTGGTGGCGGTGCTCGAGCGCTTCGACGCGGTCCAGGTGCTGCGGGTCAGCGTGTGGGCGACCGGACTGCTGTTCCCCGCGTTCCTGCTGGTGCCGGGTCTCGGCCCGAAGCTCGCCGTGCTGGCGCTGCTCAGCGTCGCGACCGCGCCGTGGTATCCGGTGCTCAAGGCTGAGCTGTTCCGCAGCCTGCACGGCCGCAGTGGCCTCGCGGTCTCACTGGGCAGCGCCGCCGGGCTGGCCGGGGCGCTCGGCCCGCTCGCGGTCGGCCTGCTGGCGCAGCGGTTCGGGCTGACCTGGGCGATGGCCTCGCTGTGCCTGGTCCCGGTGGCCATGCTGTTCTGTCCCGGGGCGCACGGGGAACCCCCGCGGGCCGTTCCCGCAGCTAATAGGGTCGCGGACGCCGACGGAGGCTCGACTAAGATCGGTAAGCATGACGAGTTGGGGTCCTGACATCCGATTGCGGTTCGCGCCCTCTCCGACCGGCTACTTCCACGTGGGCGGCGCGCGCTCGGTGCTGTTCAACTGGGCGGTCAAGCTCCGCAACGGGGGCACTCTCGTGCTGCGGATCGAGGACACCGACGCGGAAAGGAACCGGCCGGAGTGGATCGACGGCATCATCAGCGCGCTGGCCTGGCTCGGCATCGATGACAGCCAGTACGAGGGGCCGTTCTTGCAGTCGGACAACAAGGCCAAGCACACCGAGGCCGGCCGCACCCTCTACGAGCAGGGGCGCGCCTACTACTGCGACTGCACCCGCGAGGACGTCGTCGCGCGGACCGGCGACGTGCACCGCGGCTACGACGGCTACTGCCGGGACCGGCGGCTCGAGCCCGGCCCGGGCAGGGCGCTGCGGTTCCGTACCCCGGATGAGGGCGCGACCATAGTCGACGACCTGGTCCGCGGGAAGACCGTGTTCGAGAACGCCAACATCGAGGACTTCGTGCTCGCGCGGGCGGATGGCTCCACGCTGTTCCTGCTCGGAAACGTCGTGGACGACATGGACCAGCGGATCACGCACGTGCTGCGCAGCGAGGAGCACCTGTCCAACGCGCCGAAGCAGCAGCTGCTCTTTGAGGCGCTCGGACACCAGCCGCCCGCGTGGGGGCACCTGCCGATAGTCGTGAACGAGAAGCGGCAGAAGATGTCCAAGCGGCGGGACAAGGTCGCGCTCGAGGACTTCCGGGCTGAGGGCTATCTCGCGACCGCGATGCGCAATTACCTCATGTTGCTGGGCTGGGCACCAAGGGGCGACCGGGAGATCGTGCCGTGGGACGAGATGGTGGCCGAGTTCCGCGTCGAGGACGTGAACCCATCACCGGCGTTCTTCGACGTCAAGAAGCTGCGCGCGTTCAACGGCGAGTACATCAGGATGCTGTCGGTGGCCGAGTTCATCGACGTGTGCCAGCCGTGGCTGGTGGCTCCGGCCGCGCCGTGGCCGGCCGACCGGTTCGACCCTGAGGTGTTCGCCAAGCTCGCGCCCCTGGCGCAGACGAGGGTCGCGCTGCTGGCCGACATCACGCAGATGGTGGACTTCGCGTTCCTGCCCGAGCCGGCCGTGGACGAGGCGTCCTGGACCAGGGCCATGAAGGAGCCGGCCGCCGACCTGCTCGCGGCGGTCGCCGCCGACTACGCCGGGGCTCCGTGGCAGGCCGAGGAGCTGCGCGAGCGGCTGGAGGCCATCGGCACGAGCTACGGCCTGTCGCTCAGCAAGGCCCAGGCCCCGGTCCGGGTCGCCGTGACCGGGCGGACCGTCGGCCTGCCGTTGTTCGAGTCGCTTCAGGTGCTCGGCCGCGAGGAGACGCTGCGGCGGATCGCGTCGGCCAGGGAAAAGCTGACGGGCCTGGCTTACTGACCGACGGCCACGTCCGCGGCGACCTGCCTCATCCTGACCGTCGCAACGGCCAGCCTTGCCGCCCCAGGCGACCACGAGATCACCTGCACCGCCGTGGTGAAGCTCAGCTCTGCCACCAAGCTGTCAGTGTCGGTCGGCCACCCGAAGCCGATCATGGCGTCGCTGCTCACGAAGATCTGCGGCACGGACTCGGCTATGCCTGTGCTCAGCGGCGCCACGTCAAGGCGGACCGCCAGCGCCCCGTCGTCGTCGCTGTCGTAGTAGCTCAGCTCCAGTGCCAGGAATCGGCCGTCGGGACTGAATGCCGCGTCCGCTGCCGAGCTGCCGCCCGGCAGCGCGATCACGGTCTGGTGGCCGGTCGTCAGGTTCAGCGCGCGAACGGTGCAGGCGGTCGCGCAGCGCGGCGCCCACGCGATCTCGCTGGGGCTCGCGGCGACCACTCCTTCGAAGACCCGGGTGGACAGCTGGGTATCTGGATCCCAGAGCTTGTACGTCTCCGCTCCGGGCTGCTGGAGCACCGGCTCGAGCAGCAGCCCGCGGCTGGTCGCCTGGTCGATCACGTAGCCGGCGGGCAGCCGCACCGGCGGCCCGGCTGGCTTGCCGCGCACGTACTCCTGCGCCGCAGCAGACACCCTGACCATGTCCGCGCCAGCCGGGAAAGTCGTGAGCCACACCGCGCCAGCGGCAGCGCCGGGCGCGACCTCGTCGGCGTCGCCGAGCGGCGTGGCCGCCCGTGCCCCGTCGGCGAGGAAGTAGACGGGAACCGGTGCCGCGGCGCAGCTCGCGCAGCTGACGTCCGCGCTGGGACTGGCGAGCATGACCCATCCGGCTTCGACGCGGGTGAGCTCGTAGCCGGAGCTGGCGGGTGGCAGGCCCGGGATCGGCGTGGTGCGGCCGGTGGCGGGCCAGAACCACGCGGGCCTGGTTCCGCCAACCAGCAGGCGCAGATCGCGGCTCCACGGCGCCGTGTGCCCGCTGATTCCGCTCGGGAAGGTCGCCGCCCCGGCGACACCCGGCGACACGGGACCGTCAATGCCTGTCGCCACGGGACCGGCGACCGCGGACTGGGTCGGCGGGCTCGGACTGGCCGCGGCGGACCGGCCCGGCGTCCGGCCCTGGCTCGTGACGTGCTGCACGATCAGGGCTACCACCAGGACGACCGCAGCAATCAGTGCCAGCCGGCGCGGCCAGCGACTAGGCTCGCGGTCCCCGCCCTGGCTCAGGATGTCGGGCATG
>JASIGS010000573.1 GCA_030052355.1 Streptosporangiaceae bacterium
TGGCCGCTGTGCGAGCCAGGCCAGCTAGCGGTTGTCATCGTCCTCATGTCCTCCACGCTGCGACGACCCACCGCACTGTGATTCCCGCATCGGCACCGGAAACGCCCGGAAGCGCGACCTAGTAGTGGATGACACCGGGTGCGCCGCCACCGCAGGCTATGGCCTCTCCGTTGATCGCCACGCTGAGCGGTGAGGCGAGGAACGCGATCACCGCGGCGATCTCAGCCGCATCGATGAGGCGGCCGATGGTGGTGGTCGCCGCCATCCGGCGCTCGATCTCCGCCGGCTCGGCGCCCGTGGCCGCGGCGCGGGCCGCCACCACGCCGGGCGTGGCTTCGGTGCGGGTCGTACCGGGGTGGATCACGGTCACGTTGACTCCGCTGCGCCCGAGCTCGTCGGCGAGATTCTTGGTCATCGCCGCCACGGCAACGTTGCGGATCGATCCGATCGTTGACCCGGTGCTGCGCGCGGCCAGCCCGCTGACGCTGATGATGCGGCCCCAGCCGGCCGCGACCATCCCGGGCGCGAGCACCTGCGCGCAGCGCAGGTAGCCCATCACCTTCACGTTGACGTCTGACCAGAAGGCCTCCGACGTGATCTCGGCGAGCGAAGGAGGCCGGGACTGACCGCCGGGCGTGGCCGCGCAGTTGACCAGGATGTCGACCCCGCCCATCAGCTCGCGCGCCAGCTTCGCCATGCGCAGCACGGACTCATCGTCGCCGGTGTCGGCCTCGATCGTGTGCACGGGACGAGTACTGTCCGCGCCGATGTCAGCGGCTGCCTGGGCCAGCCGCTCGGCCGACCGCGCGACGATGGCGACGTCCGCACCTTCCGCGAACAGGGCAGCGGCGGCCGCCTTGCCGATCCCCCGGCTGCCGCCGGTCACCAGAGCGCGCCGTCCCGCGAGTTGCAAATCCACCGATAACCTCCTTGACCCTCGTGCCGCCATTCTCACCGCCCGCGACGCTGGCGGCCCGTGATAGGTAAATACTCAGGCACACGGCCGGGAAGGTGATGCGCTACGACCAGGGTGGCAGTGCTCGACGATTACCAGCGTGGCGCCAGCGGGTTCGCCGACTGGGCGTCGCTTGGGCCGGGTGTGGACGTCGTGTTCTTCCACGAGGTCATCAGCCAGGACGCGCTCGCCGGGACGCTGGCGGACTTCGACGTGCTCGTGCTGATGCGCGAGCGGACCGCGTTTCGCCGGCCGGTGCTCGAACGGCTGCCGAAGCTCAGGTTGCTGGTCACGACCGGCATGCGGAATGCCTCCGTCGACGTCGGTTACCTGAACCAGCGCGGCGTGGTCGTGTCCGGCACCGGCGGCACTGGCGGCGGGCCGGCACCCGGCGTGCCCGGCACCGCCGAGGTCGCCTGGGCGCTGATCCTGGCCGTCTGCAAGCGCGTCGTCATCGAGGACCGGGCCATCCGCGACGACCGCTGGCAGCTCGGGCTGCCATCCAACCTGGCGGGCGCGACCCTGGGCCTTGCGGGCCTGGGCAACCTTGGCGCTTCGATGGTCGGGCCGGCCCGCGCGTTCGGCATGGACGTGATCGCGTGGAGCCAGAACCTGACCGACGAGCGGGCGGCCTCGGTCGGGGTGCGCAGGGTCGGCAAGCACGAACTGCTCGGTGCGTCCGACGTGCTCTCCATCCACCTGGTGCTCAGCGACCGGACCAGAGGCCTGTTCGGCGGTGGCGAGCTCGCGCTGATGAAGCCGACGGCGATACTCGTGAACACCTCGCGCGGCCCGATCGTGGACGAGCACGCGCTCGTCACCGCGCTGCGCGACGGGACGATCGCCGGAGCGGGGCTGGATGTGTACCACACCGAGCCCCTCCCGGCTGGCCACGAACTGACCGCTCTGCCGAACGTCGTGCTGCTTCCCCACCTCGGCTACGTCAGCGAGCCCGGCTTCCGGCACATGTACGGTCAGGTCGTCGAGGACATAGCGGCGTTCCTGGCCGGCTCACCCGTGCGCCAGATCAGCTAGCGGGCTCTGCGAGGCGTTCCCTGGCCGCCGCGTACACGTCGGCGGATAGCGGTCCCTTCTCCGCGATGGCCAGGTTCGAGCGCAGGTGATCTGCGTTCGATGTGCCCACGATCGTGGTCGAAAGGTCGGGGTGGCTCAGCGTGAAGCGCAGCATGAACTCCATGGGGCTCATGCCGTCGAGCAGGTCGTTGACGCCGGACGACCGCCAGCGGCGCTGTCCCTCGCCCTGGGCCAGGCCGAGCGGACCTGAGCTCCAGTTCTTGTCCTCGGCCGCCGCGCCGCGTGCCACGCCGCCACGGATCAGCGTGCCGGCGCCCGACTCCGCGGCAGCGGTGATCAGGTCCTCGTGCTCGCGCTGTACCGCCGAGTACGGGATCTGGAAAACATCGAAGACGCCCATGCTGATGTGATCGGGCAGGTTCGGCAGGATGCCGGACATCCCGATGAAGCGCACCTTTCCCTCGTCGCGCAGCGCGTCCAGCGTCGCCACCGTGTCGTCGGCTTCCAGCTGCGCGCGGCTCGGTGACATGTGCACCTGCACCAGGTCGAGCCGGTCGGTGCGCAGCCGTCGCAGGCTCTGCTCGACATCCGCACGGACGTTGGCCGCGGCGTAGTCGTGCTGGTAAGGCGGCGTGGCGTCTGCTGGCAGGCTCAGCGGGCAGCCGCACTTGGACGCCAGGAAGAACTCGTCCCGCCGGTGGCCGACGTGCTTGCCTATCAGTTCCTCGCTCACTCCGTAGTCGACCGAGGTGTCGATCAGGTTGATCCCCGCGTCGAGCACCGTGTTGAGCAGCAGGCTCGCCTCGTCGTCGGACAGCGCCGGTGCCCGCGGCAGGCCGCGCAGTTCCATCGCTCCGTAGCTGAGGATTGTCACGTCCGTTCCGGTGCGACCGAGCGGGCGGGTGCTGATTACCATGGCGGCATGCCTCCATAGTTGTATTTCGCAGCCAGACAGCATGATTGACAGGTGACATGTTGCCATTGGGGCAGCTTCCGGCCGGCGGCACGCCCCGCGGTGATCATGGCACGCCGGTCACGGGGCAGCTAGGACACCTTCGCCTCTCCTGCCGTGCCGTCGGCTGCGGCAGCGTCTGGCACTTCTGCTGGCACCGGGCTAATTAGAGCCATCGGCTAGCGACAAGAGCGACAAGGTGAGCACGGCCACCTGGACCATGAGATTGCCGCCAGCGATCCAGTAGGACGCCATCGCAACGGCCCTGGCGTCCCCCTCATCCCGGGCCGGGAGCACCGCGACGAGGGCATCGCTCGCCTGCACGACCGCTGCGAGTGCAATGACGGGCGCGGCTGTCCCCGTCACGACCCAGAAGTCCGCGTGAAATGCCACCCGGCCAT
>JASIGS010000574.1 GCA_030052355.1 Streptosporangiaceae bacterium
CCGGCAGTTCCTGCCGACGAGCGGCCGGCCCGCTCGCCTGCCCGGGGAACAACCTCCCGAGCCCCCGCGACGGGCGTTCGCTCCAGCATCCGCACCTGCCTCCCCGAGTTGGTGGTCTAGCCCGCTGCTCCGATCGCGCGGTTCCCGCGCAGGCCAGGTGGCGGAACCGGGACTAGTTCGGGTGCCGTGTCGACGACCAGGTCCGGTGCGGACAGCTCCCGCACCGTCTCCTCCACCGGCTTCGGCATCTCGAGTTCCCCGGCAACGACGCCCATCTCGTTCAGCTTCCGCGCGCTGACGAGCACCCGGCTCTCGAGCGAGCCCACCGCCCTGTTGTAGGTGGAGACCGCGTTGGTCAGTGCCTTGCCGATGCTGTCGACGTGCTTGCCGAGCCCGGCGATGCGGTCATACAGCTCGCGGCCGAGGTCGAAGACCGCGCGGGCGTTGTCCGACAGGGCGGCCTGCTGCCACGCGTAGTGCGCGGTGCGCAGCATGGTGACCAGGGTCGTCGGCGTCGCGATGTGCACCTTGTGCGCCATCGCGTGCTCGAGCAGTCCGGGGTCGTGTTCCAGCGCTGGCGCGAGGAACGCCTCGCCCGGGATGAACAGCACGACGAACTCCGGGGCCGGGCTGAGCGCGGCCCAGTACGCCTTCGCGGCCAGCCTGTCCACGTGCTCGCGCAGGTGGCGGGCGTGCGCGTCGAGCCTGGCCGCGCGCACCGTGTCGTCACTCGCCTCGGCCGCCTCGAGGTAGGCGGCGAGCGAGACCTTCGAGTCGACGATGACGTTCTTGCCGCCGGCGAGCCTGATCACCATGTCGGGGCGCATGGTCCCGTCCGCGCCGGCGACGCTCACCTGCTCGTCGAAGTCGCACCTGTTGCTCATCCCGGCCAGCTCGACGACCCGCCGCAGCTGCATCTCGCCCCACCGGCCTCTGGCCTCCGGCCGGCGTAGCGCGGTGACCAGCGCCTGGGTCTGCGCGCGCAGCTGATCCGAGCTCTGCCGTGCGATCTTGACCTGCTCGGCTAGCGCCGCGTGCGAGGAATGCCGGGCTGCCTCGGTCTCACGGAGCTGACTCTCCACCCTGGCCAGGGTCTCCTGCAGGGGCTGTACCAGGTGCTCGACGGCGGCCCTGCGGGTCTCCAGCTCACCCGCTGCGACGGCGTTCGCGGCGCCAAGCCGACCCTCGGCGATCTCGAGGAACGTCCGGCTGCTCTGCTCGAGAGCCTGGGCAGACAGCGCACGGAACCGCTCAGCCAGCCGCTCGTCGACCAGCGCCGCCTTCTCCTCAGCTGCCCTGGCGCGCTCGCCAGCGGCCGCGGCGCTGGCGGCCAGGTCGGCCATCTTGCCGCGCGCCAGCAGGTATCCGATGGCAGCCCCGAACGCGGCTCCGATCAGGAGTCCGGCGAGCAGTGACATCGCGTCCATGATCAGTATGTTTGCAGCCGGGACCGACAGTTCCCCTCCGACACGCCGCGACGCCCCGGTGGGCTTGCCACGCTCGGACGGGAGTCGGGGCCGGCTCGTCGTTCCTGGCATGATGAGAAATGCCCCCGTCACCGAGGCGGAAGGACGCCGGCATGAAGCTTGGGCTGCACGTAGCGGACTTCACCTTCCCGGGCGGCCCGCAGACTCTCGGCCAGGACCTGGCGCGGGTCGCGGCGGCCGCAGAGGAGGCGGGCTTCACCAAGATCAGCGTGATGGACCACGTCTGGCAGATCGGCAATGTCGGCCCGCCCGAGCACGAGATGCTGGAGGCCTACACCACGCTCGGGTACCTGGCCGCCAGCACGTCCCGCGTCCAGCTCCTGGCCTGGGTCACCGCCGCGGTGTACCGCCCGCCCGGCCTGCTGGCCAAGCTCGTCACCACGCTGGACGTGCTGTCAAGCGGGCGAGCCTGGCTTGGCATCGGTGCTGCCTGGAACGAGCCTGAGGCGCGCGGGCTCGGCCTGCCGTTCCCGCCGGTCGCGGAGCGGTTCGAGCGCCTGGAGGAGACGCTGCAGGTCTGCCTGCAGATGTGGAGCGGGGACGAGAGCCCCTACAACGGCAAGCACTACCAGCTCGACCGCACGCTCAACTCGCCGCAGGCGCTGACCAGGCCGCACCCGCCGATCCTCATCGGCGGCGGCGGAGAGCGGAAGACGCTGCGCCTGGTCGCCCAGTACGCGCAGGCGTGCAACCTGTTCGCGGTGCCCGAGCTGCCGCACAAGCTGGACGTGCTGCGCGCCCACTGCGAGGCGGTCGGCCGGGACTACGACGAGATCGAGAAGACCGTGATGATGCCCATCGACCCCGGGCCGGCCGGCGAGAACGTCGACTCGCTGCTCGAGCGGCTGCGCGAGCTTGCGCCGCTCGGCGTGTCACACGTGCACGGGTATGTTCCCGGCGTGCGGCTGATGCCGTCGATCGAGATCCTCGGTGAGCAAGTCATCCCGGTGGCGGCAGAACTTTGAGCGGCAGGCCGGCGGGCCGCGGTCGCTAGGGCCGGGCTCTCACGCCGGACGAGCGCGCCCCGGCCCCGCCCGTGCCGACGGCCGCGAGGAACGCGAGGATGACCGCGACGAGCGCGATGAACGCGCCGTACGTCACCCCGACGCTCGCCCCGGTGCTCGTGAACAGCGTGCCGGACGCCGTGGCTGCCGGCCGTGCGAGGAAACCCAGCAGGACGAGCAGGAAGTTCAGTCCGCTCGCACCCACGACCAGCTGATGGTTACTGGGGAGCCTGGCCGGGGCTCTCGCGATGAGGTCAGGCACGACCAGGACGCAGAGCACGACCAAGTCGAGGGCGAACACCAGCCAGAGGTACCCGTGCGCGCCGGTGCCCGATATGGAAGCGCCGACGCCACTGCCGATGCCGGTGACGGTGAACCACGGCATGAAGAGCGACGCGAGCACGGCGACCGTGGTGAAACCGAGGATTATCTCCGACGA
>JASIGS010000575.1 GCA_030052355.1 Streptosporangiaceae bacterium
CCAAGCCGCTGCCGGACGATCTCCGCGAGAGCCCAGAACGCCACGCCGTCCCCGTAGGACAGGCACCGGCCCCGGTGCCACAGCACCGTCCCGGCCAGCCCGTCCACGTACTTCTCGAACTCCCAGCCCAGCCGCGACTTGCCCACCCCGGCCGGGCCGGACACCAGCACCAGCCGCGGCACCCGCCGCTCGGCCGCGGCGTGGAACAGCTCCCGCACCGTGCGCAGCTCGGCGTCCCGGCCGGTCAGCGGCGCCTCCAGCCCGTCGATCCGCTGCGCCCCGCCCATCGACGCCAGGACCCGCGTGGCGCGCCACAGCGCGACCGGCTCGGTCTTGCCCTTCAGTGCGTGTTCGCCTGCATCCTCGAATCCCACCCCGCCGTCGGCCAGCCGGCGGGTCACCGCGTCGGTAAGCACCTGCCCGGGCGGCGCCACCGACTGGACACGTGAGGCGGTGTTCACCGCGTCGCCTGCCACCATTCCCTCACCGGGGGCACCGAGTGTCACCGCCACTTCACCGGTGACGACACCGGCCCGGGCCGCCAGCCCGGGAACCCCCGTCTCGTGACCCAGCTGAGCCACCTCGTCCACGAGGTCTAGCCCGGCGCGGACCGCCCGCTCGGCATCCCCCTCCGTGGCCACCGGGGTGCCCCAGACGGCCATCACGGCGTCGCCGATGAACTTCTCGATCACCCCGCCGTAGCGGCCGACCACGGTACGCGCGACTTCGAAGTAGCGCGTCAGCAGTTCCCTGACGGCCTCGGGGTCGCGTGACTCCGACAGCGGGGTGAACCCCACGAAGTCGCAGAACAGCAGCGAGCACACCCGTCGCTCGGCGACCGGCGCGGCTTCGCCGCGCCCCTCCAGCGCGGCAGGCGCGGCCAGGACCAGCGGCCCGGCCGGCCGTGACGGCGCCGCTGCGCCCGGCAGCGCGTGACCACACGACGTGCAGAACCGCTTGCCAGGCTGGGCTGGGGCACCACACGAAGGGCAACCCGCGAGCGGGGCGCCGCAGTCCCCGCAGAACCGGTCACCCGCCTCGAGCAGCGCGCCGCACTGGCCGCACTGCTCCATTAGCTCGCGCCCGGCTCAGGCAGCATCGGCCGCCTTCGCGGCAGCGCCTTACATCGGTCCGGCGCACGCATAGGCCCTCCCCCCCGCAGACCAGCCTACGAATCCCGGCGGCCACGCGAATGGGCAAAACTGCCTATCTTTTTTCAGGCGCGGTCGCCTATCTTCGGCCTGCAAACTGTCTTTCAGTTGGGCGTGCAAGCTCAGTTCGCCGGCGACCTGCGGCGTGGCTACTTGAGTCGATCCGGGCGAGCAGCGGCTGGCAGCGCAGCTTGCTCGCGATGTCACGCGCTTCGTCGGTCGCCGCCGCTGCCGCGTCGGTGTCGGTGCCTGACAGGTAATCGGCGTGGTCGAGCAGCCCGGGCGCGAGGTGGTACGGCGTGCTGTATTTCCGCAGGCCGGCGACGGCGCTGGCGAAGGCGGTCGCGGCATGGTCCCCGTGGCTGGCGGCGAGGCGGACGCGGACCAGGTCACGTTCGGCCCGCAGCATCGGGGCCACGTGGCCGGGCCGGGCGGTGTCGAGCTGGGCGAGCAGCTCGGTGCTGGCGGCCGTGTCGGCGAGGTCCCAGGCGGCGCGGGCCGCCGCCGGCCAGGCCCAGCGCACGGCCTCGTGGCCGATCCCGAGGACGTCCGCACGGGCGAGCACCGCACGCGCGTGTGCCAGCGCCTCGTCGGGCCTGCCGCCGGCAACCGAGCTGAAGACGCGGACCACGTCAACACTGGCCTGGTCCTGCGGGTCTTCGCTGGCCAGCAACTCAGGCAGTGCCGCAAGCGACTCGCGGGCAGGGCTGACGTCGCCGCGCAACGCGGCCAGCCAGGCCTGCAGGCAGGCAACAAGCCAGTCATCGGCGAGCCCGTCGGCGTCGGCGGCGCGGGTGAGCTCGGAATCGGCGGCGTCCCAGTCGCCGGCCATCAGCAGTGCCTGGGCCAGGTTCCCGGTCGCGAGGGCCAGCAGCGCACGCGCGCCCGCCTGGCGTGAGTGCCCGGCAGCGGCGCGGGCGGCCTCCACGGCGGCGGCCGGGTCAGTGCTTGCCAGCGTGTCGGCGAGGTTTGCCAGCGTTATCCCCGCGCGCCTGTTGTCGTCTTCGTGGGCGGCGACCCGGGCGGACTCCCGGAAGTAGGCGGCCGCCTCAGCGTTCCGTTCCGCCAGGCGGTGGCAGATGCCGCGGTTGTTCAGCAGGTCGGCGAGCTGCACACCGGAGACGCCGAGCGCCTGGCCCAGAGCCAGCGCTTCTGCGGCGAGGGCGTCAGCGTCGGGCGAGCCCGCCAGCGCCTCCAGGCCTGCGAGCCGTCGCAGGGCGTCGACGGTGTCGGCGTCGGGGTCGGTGCGCAGCACCGCCAGCGCGGCGGTGAGCTGCTCGCGGGCCTCACCGTGCCGGCCCTGGATGCGCAGGGCGTTCCCTGTTGTCGTCTGGGCCCGCGCCGCGGCGCGCGGCTGGCCGTGCTGCTGGTAGTACTCGCGCGCGCGGCCGGCGTACTGCACGGCGTGGTCGTAGTCGCCGGCGGTGTGAGCGGCGTCGGCGGCGTTCTCCCACAGCACGCCGGCCGATCCCTGGCCGGAGGCCCCGCCGTCCTCGCCCGGCTGGCCGGGATCGGCCTGCGGGTTCAGGCTGGCCGCGGCGGCGTAGCTGCTGGCAGCGGCCGCGGGCGCCCCGGTCCTGATCGCCCGTTCGGCGGCGCGCACCAGGGCGGTGACGGCCTGGCGCCGGATCTGGCCAGCATCGGGGTCGTCGGGGACCGCGTCGATGGCGTCCCGGTAGTGCCGGGCGATCACGTCGGCGACTTCGGCGCCGTCGCCGCCGAACGCCGACCGGAGGTGCGCGGCGACGGCCAGGTGCCGGGCCTTGCGGTCGCGGCGCGACAGGGTGTCGTAGGCGACCTGGCGCAGCATCTGCTGGGTGAACTGGTAGGAGCCGCGCTCTGGGGACAGCGGGTCGGCCGACACCGACAGCACCCCACGGCGGACCAGGTCGGCCAGCCCGGCCGCCACCACGGGATCGTCTTGCCGGGAGACCGCGGCCAGGGCGTCGGCGGGGAAGCTGGTGCCCAGCACCGCGGCGTCTGCGGCCAGCCGCCGGACCGGCGGGTCGAGTGCGTCGAGCCTGGCGGCCAGCAGGGCGTGCAGGCTCTCGGGCACGGTCAGTTCCCCGACGTCGCCGGCCAGCCGGTAGACGCCGTCAGAGGGCTGCACGATGTCTTTATCGATCAGCGAGCGGATCGTCTCCACCGCGAACAGCGGGATGCCCTGGGCATGCCCGGTGACCTTCGTCCGCGCAGCCGGTGGCATACCCGGCACCAGCGCGTCGACGAGTTTGTCCATGGACGCGCGGTCGAGCGGGTCGAGGGTGAGTGTGGTGCGGTTCCGCCCGGCCCCGAACCCGGGCCTGGCCAGCTCCAGGTCCGGGCGGGCGAGCACCAGGACGTACAGCGGCAGGTCGCGGGACCAGTCGATGAGGTGCTCGAGGAAGTCGAGCAGCCCGGTGTCGGCGTGCTGCGCGTCCTCCACCAGCAACACCATCGGCGCGTCGGCCGCGAGCCGCTCGAAGAACAGCCGCCAGCCGGCGAACAGCTCCTCACGGGACAGCGGACGCCCGGCGTCGCCCCCGGTCGT
>JASIGS010000576.1 GCA_030052355.1 Streptosporangiaceae bacterium
CGGCGGATGATGAACCGCGTGCGCTGCTCTGAGCGCGTCACCGAGAACCAGAACTTCGTCATGTGCAGCCCGGAACGGACCAGCATGCGCTCGAACTCGGGCGCTTCCCGCATGAACTCCCAGTACTCCTCCTCGGTGCAAAATCCCATCACCCGCTCCACGCCTGCCCGGTTGTACCAGGACCGGTCGAACATGACGATCTCGCCCGCCGCAGGCAGATGTGGCGCGTAACGCTGGAAGTACCACTGCGTCTGTTCCCGCTCGCTCGGCCTGGCCAGCGCGACCACGGTGGCGCCGCGGGGGTTCAGGTGCTCGGTGAACCGCTTGATCGTGCCGCCCTTGCCCGCCGCGTCGCGGCCCTCGAACACGATCACGATGTGCTCGCCGGTGGATTTGACCCAGTTCTGCAGCTTGACCAGCTCGACCTGAAGCGGGCGCTTGAGGTACTCGTACTCGTCCCGGGTCATCTTCTCGGAGTAGGGGTAGTCCTCACGCCAGGTGTCGACGATGCGTCCATCCGGCCAGCGGAGCACCGGGTCGTCGTGTTCATCGTCGTCGTCCACCGACAGCCCAGCGATGAGGACGGGATCGGACGCCCAGTCCTCGGGCAGTGCATTGAATCGAGCGGCTGATTGACTAGTCACGTCACTAGCACAGCACGTTCTCGGCTGCCGACCAATCGGGGGCATGCGGGCCGTACGCGCGATCCACTGCGCCCAGTCGGCCTCCCCGGTGGCGAGCTGGAGTTCCCGGCCGGGCCCAGGCCGACGTCACCACGGCGGACAGCGGGATCGTGGTGCCGGGCGGCAGACGTGTCGCCATCGGTGCGGCAGGTGGTCAGTATCCACGCAGCCGCTCGCCGCGCGGCCGTGACATACCGCCAGACCTCCCGTCCGTCCGGGCGTTCCCGCGCGACGCCTTCGCCGAGGTCCCACCGGATGCCGTCGGACGTGTGATGTGCGCAAGTCAAAGACCCTCGCCTGATCCTCCGCCACGCTGACACCCAGCCGCTCAAGCTCGTTGAGCACCACTGCGAAGCCAGCGAGCCCGGTGAACAACCCGGACGGCATGTCGGGGTCAGGCGAACGCAGCATGGCGCGCAGCCAGGCTGCCCCCTGCTCCGCCATTCCGAGCCAGGCGCCATCGCGCATCGTGCGGCAGGCGTCCGCGAAGAACAGCCCCGCCACGGTCCTCGACGGCCACGAACTCGAGCCAGTCCGCCACTTGGCGAGCCGCCGCACGGTACCGCCCAGGATCCACGCCCTCATTCTGTTCTTGTAGCGGCGACAGAAGCGGTCGGTGGTGTTCCAGTGGCGTGGCCGCAGAGACATAATCGAGAACGTCTGCGGCGAGTCGGTCTCGGCTGACAAGCCTGGCCCGCTCCCGAAGAGTAGCCCTAACCGAAGGAACGCGCCGATGAAGCTGCCGCATGTTCAGTACGAGGCGCCTGCAACTGTTGCGGCGGCCGTCGACTTGCTGGCTGAGCACGAGGACGAGGCGAGCGTGCTCGCCGGCGGACAGAGCCTGATCCCGCTGCTGGCGCTTCGGCTGGCCCGCCCTGCCGTGCTGATCGACATCAACGGCCTGCAGGAGCTGTCCGGCGTGTCGGCGTCGAACGGCTCGGTGACGGTCGGGGCCATGACGCGCGAGTACGTCGCCGAGGAGTCTGGAACGATCGCCGGCAAGGTGCCGTTGCTGGCGGCGGCCCTGCCGCTGATCGGGCACGAGGCGATCCGCAGCCGAGGCACGATAGGCGGAAGCCTGGCACACGCCGACCCCGCGGCCGAGCTGCCGGCCGTCGCCCGGGCGCTCGATGCCGAATTGGTGGTACGCGGCCGGTCGGGAGACCGCGTCATCCCGGCGGCTGAGTGGTTCGATGGCTACCTCACCACGTCACGCCGCGCCGACGAGCTCCTGGTCGAGGTGCGCTTCCCGGCAGCGGGACCGGCGACCGGCGTTACCTTCCAGGAGGTCGCGCGGCGGCACGGTGACTTTGCGATCGTTGGCCTGGCGGTGTCGCTGACGCTCTCCGACGGCGCGATCAGCGACGCCAGGCTGGCGTTCGCCGGCGTCTCCGATGTGCCGGTCCGCGCCGCCGGCGCGGAAGATCTGCTGCTCGGCGAGATGCCATCGGCCGGGCTGTTCGCCGAGGCCGCCCACCGGGCGATCGAGGACATCGACCCGCCGGCCGACCTGCACGGGTCGTCGGAGTACCGGAAGAAAGTAGCTGGCACCCTGGTCCGTCGCGGTTTGCAGGCGGCCGCAGAAAACGCCGACGAGAGGCAGTGACGAATGGTGAACATCACCGTGCGGGTTAACGGTGCGTCGCGCACCGGCTCGGTGGAACCGCGCAAGACGCTGGCCGACTTCCTGCGGGAGGATCTCGACCTCACCGGGACCCACGTCGGCTGCGAGCACGGGGTCTGCGGCGCGTGCACGGTCATCGTCGACGGCCGGGCGGTGCGCTCGTGCCTCATGCTGGCCGTGCAGGCGGCCGGCAGCGAGGTGACGACGATCGAAGGGCTGGCACCAGACGGCGGAATGACCACGCTGCAGGAAGCGATGTGGGATTCGCACAGCTTCCAGTGCGGATTCTGCACTCCCGGCTTCGTCATGCAAGCCTCGGCGTTCCTCAGTGCGCACCCCGAGGCCGACGAGCAACAGGTCCGCGAGGCGTTGTCCGGCAACATATGCCGCTGCACCGGGTACCAGAGCATCATCGACGGCGTGCTGCTGGCAGCCCAGCGCAGCAGGGAAAGCTGAACGGGGGCGACGATGGCTTCAATCGCGGCCGAGCGTTACACCGGTGCCAGTATCAAGCGGTCAGAGGACCCGCGGATCCTCACCGGCGGAGGCCGGTACGTCGACGATGTCAAGTTGCCCGGCATGCTGCACGCGGCGTTCGTGCGCTCGCCGCTGGCGCACGCTCGGGTGCTCGCCGTCGATGCCGCGGCGGCGCGGGCGCTGCCCGGAGTCGTCGCGGTGTTCACCGGAGCGGACCTGGAAGAGATAACGATCCCCGGGCCTGATCCGCTGCTGGCGATGATGGGCGGCGGCGGGCCCATGCCCGAGTACAGCCTGCTGGCGACCGACAAGGTCCGATTCGTCGGCGATCCGGTCGCGGTCGTCGTCGCCGAGAGCCGTTACCTCGCTGAGGACGGTTGCGAGCTGGTCGAGGTCGACTACGAAGACCTGCCGCCGGTCGCGAGCGCGGTCGTCGCGCTCGACGCCGGCAGCCCGCCGCTGTTCGCCAATCTGGGCAACAACATTGTCGGCCCGCACAAGCGCGACGAGTTCGGCGACGTCGCGGGCACGTTCGCGGCCGCCGACCGGGTTGCCGAGTTCCACATCGACGTGCACCGCCACCAGAACGTGCCGATGGAAGGTCGCGGCTGCGTCGCGAGTTACGACGAGGACTCCGGTGTCCTGACCGTCCACGCGGCGACGCAGAGCGTCCACGTCACCAGGATGGGTGTCGCCAGCCGCCTCGGCATCGAGCCGGAGAAGGTGCACGTCCTTGCCGGTGACATCGGCGGCTCGTTCGGCTTGAAGATCGGCGCATCCCGGGAGGAGCTCGCGGTCACGGCGGCGTCGCGCGCCCTTCGCCGGCCGGTGAAGTGGGTCGAGGATCGCGGCGAGAACCTCACCGCCTCCGGGCAGGCACGCGAGGAGAGCTTCGACGTCCGGGCTGCCGTCAGTGACGACGGTGACCTGCTCGGGCTTGACGTCAGCATGGTGATCGACACGGGGTCCTACCCGGTCATGGGCACCATGGTTCCGGCGATCATAGAGGAGATGCTGCCGGGTCCTTACAAGCTCGCGGCGCTGGGCTTCGAGTCAACCGCGGTCGCCACGAATAAGGCGTCCTACGTCGCCTATCGCGGTCCGTGGGCGTCCGAGACGTTCGTGCGGGAACGAGTCCTGGACCTGCTGGCCAAGGACGTCGGCCTCGACCCGCTCGAGATCCGGCTGCGCAACGTCGCCGCCCGCACCGACCCGCCGGCGACCATGGTCACGGGAGCTCCGCTGGTCGGGGTCACCACGAAGGAGTCGCTGGAGCGGGTCGCCCAGCTCGTAGATGTTCCGGCCTTCCGGCGCCGCCAGGCAGAAGAACGAGCTCGGGGTCGTTACCTGGGCATCGGGCTGGCAACCTTCATCGAGGCCGCTCCTGGCCCGCGCTCGCCCGGCGGACCGGAGGGCCCGATGGGCATGGAGTCCATGCGGCTTCGGCTCGAGGAAGACGGCATCGTCGCGCTGTTCACCGGCCAGATGCCGCACGGCCAGAGCCACCAGACGACGCTTGCCCAGATCGCCGCCGACGAGTTCGGCGTGCCGTTCGAGCAGGTCCGCGTCGTCGTCGGGGACACCGACGTCGTGCCATTCGGGCTGACCGGCGGTAGCCGGTCAGCCACCATGACCGGTGGCGTGGCCCTGCACGGCGCCCGGCAGCTCAAGGTCAAGGTGCTGGACTTCGCTTCACACCTGATGGAGGCGAGCGCGAAGGACCTCGAGATCATCGATGGCCAGGTCCTGGTGCGCGGCGACCCGGCGAGTGCCATCTCGGTAACTGAGGTCGCGCGGCGCGCGGCGTCGGGCCAGTTCGGCACCGACGTCGACGCCCATCTCGAAGTCCA
>JASIGS010000577.1 GCA_030052355.1 Streptosporangiaceae bacterium
CCGCGCACGACGAAGCCGGCGCTGGCAAAGCTGAGGCCCGGGTGCGCGCCCCCGAACGCACGCAGCGTCTGCGAGATCGGAAGGGAGCCATGCTGGGCGATCCAGTAGCCGGTCTGCAAGTAGGTTCCGGGGTCCCGGAGCACGATCAGGGAGTCAGAGCTCTCCGACAGCTGCCACGCGGTCAGCCCGGCCACGACCGCGACCGTGGCGAGCAGCCCGAACCAGGTGACCCAGCCGCGCTGGCTGCCGCCCATCCCGAATGCCGACCTGGGCCAGCTCGACGGCACGAGCCGCAGCCCGCTCACCGTCAGCGCGACAGCGAGCGGAACCGAGATCAGGAGCGCAGGCAGCGGCTGGAACGTGCCGGCCAGCAGCAGCGGCAGGCCGGGTAGCAGCCAGGCGACGATCAGCACGGCCGGCCACACCGTCAGCCGGGCGAGCGTCGCGCCGGCTACTTCACCGGCCGGCTTAGCCGCCCAGGCTCCGCCGCCCCGGTCCGCCTGAGCTGGCCGCAGCCGACGCCAGCCGCGGGTAAGCCACGCCGTGACGCCGCCAACGGCACCGCCCAGGCCGGGAACGCGCGTGGCAGCCCCCCGAGTGCTTCCCGCACTGGCGGCAACCGCCGGTCCCGAGCCGGTGCCTGCTGCCGCGCTGGGCTCGGCACCGGGCGAACTCTCCCCAGCTGGCGGCGCAGGTGGCAGCACACTCGTCGGCTCATCGGCAGCATCGCCAGGCCGCAGCACCTCGGCTGGCTGCTCGGCCGGCGCGTCGGGCGAGCCGTCGTCTAGCTCCACCCGGTCCGGGTCGGTGCCGGTGTTGCCACTCGGGCGATCGGGGTCGCGCACGGCTTCACTGTAGATGGCCGCATCAGATCCAGACCGTCCGCACGCCGTATGGGGCGAGTTGTCGTACCCGCCGCAGCCCGCCGACGCGGCGTCTACAAACTAAGGAGCGTCCCGTGGGCCTGCCCGTCGCGCGTCACCAGTTCGGCGGGTACTTGCCCGGCCCTATCCACTCGTAGACCCACTGACCAGACTTGTAACCCGGCACGCTCACGAGGCGCCAGTTGCTGGCGCCGCCCATCCGGGACAGCAGCTCTGACTTCGTCTCCCCGCTCCAGGGCCCGGTGCAGCCCGCGTAGTAGGCGACATACGCCGACCAGGCCGCGCACGGCGCCTTGACTCCGGCCTTGGTGATCTTGGCAGCTTCGGTCTGGAACGGGCGGGTGGCGGTCTGGGCGGCGATCTCCCGGTTCAGCACCGCCCGCTGGCTCACGATGCCGACGAGCAGGAACGCGGACACGACGACGACGCTCAGTGTTCGCCTGCCCGACTCGGTGAGCAGCCAGGCGATTCCGTCCGCGGCCAGGATCGCTCCCAGCGCCAGCGAGGGCAGGATGTAGCGGGGGGCGGCGAACGGGACCAGGAACGAGTAGAGCAGGAAAACCCAGATTGCGATCGCGGCAGCCAGCACGGCGGATGCCTTGGCCTGCCGCCCCCACGCGATGGCCAGCCCGATGACGGCGAGCAGCGCAAGCCCGATGAACCAGAACAGTTCGAAGGGGAACGCCATGCCGGGGCACGCGCTGGCCGGATCGCAGTACCAGGGGCCACTGAGCACCCTGATCTGGCCGGTCAGCGTGAAATACAGGCTGAGACTCGGCGGTTCCTGGCCGGCCAGGTGGATCCGGTCGCCGACACCGCCGTACCAGGCGGCCTCCGCGACGAACTGCACGACGCCGAGCACGATGCCGACGGCCAGCGCCGCCCACACCTTCGGCTTGCGCCAGCCGGGCACGAGCACGGTCGCGATGAGGATCGGGCCGAGGATGAACACGATGTTCTGCGGCCGCATCAGCACGATCAGCAGCGTGGCCAGCCCGATCAGGGGCAGCACGACCCGTTCGCGCATGCCGCCGGTCACCGCGTTCAGGAACAGTCCGGCCAGCGCCAGGATGCCGACCGCGCTCCACCAGTCGGGGTAGACCTGCACGCCGCTGTTCTGGGTGATCGCCAGCATGCCAATGATCAGTCCGGCCAGGGCCAGCACCCAGGCGGGCCGCAGGCCGCGCCAGGCCAGCAGCGCGAGGAACAGCCCGACGGCGGACAGCACAGCCATCCAGATCCGGAGCGCCGTGAGCGAGCTCGTGAGCAAGGTCACCGGAGCCGCGAGCAGGCCCGCGCCCTGACCGTGCACGGGCGGCAGCTGGACCCCGGAAGCGTGGACGCTGAGCTGGGCTATGTACCCGATCTCATCCGCGCCGAGCGGCATCCGGAGCAGCGACGGAGTGAGCTCGGCCAGGAGGAACAGCACGCAGACCAGGGCAAGCCAGAAGAAGCTGTCCTGGCCCAGCCAGCCACGCTCCGGTCGGCCAGGCGGGGCAGCCTGCCTCCGCGCCGCTTTCACGTGTGTCACTGGTGAACTCCTCTGAGGGCGATGGCAGCGCCACGGAGAAGCCGTCTACGCTGCTTTCTAGCCGCCTCAGGCCGTTTGGGAACATCGCAGCTTGGTCAACAATGTGATGGGGACGGTACGCCCCGGTCGCTGTAGACCGTACCGTAAACTGACCAGTACCTTTCCCGCGGCTTCCGCTCGTCGCGGGGTAAATTTCGCTAAGGCAACTGTCGGGCTGGCCGGTTAGTGGCCGAGATACCGGCGGACTGCGCTAACCTTTGCCGCGACAGGCTGCCTCAGACCAGGTGAAATGGGCAGGGCGTGCCGGGAGAGCAGTCAACAGGGGAGACAACGGTGACCAGACTTGCCACCGAGGTGGTCCAGTCATCGCAAGAGCCGCGGCGCGCGCGCCGGATGGCCTGGGCCCGGAGCCCGCAAGCGCTGACCATGTACGTCTACGTGCTGCTTTCCTTCTTCGTGACGTATCACCTCTGGATCGACCCGGCAGGCCGCAGGCAGCTAGGCGACATCTCGGACGTCGACCAGTCCACCTGGTTCATGCGCTACGCGGCAAACGCGGTCGAGCACTTCAGGCTCCCGGCGCTGGTAACGACCACCCTGAACGCCCCGCACACCGTGAACCTGATGTGGAACACGTCCATGCTGCTGGTCGGCGTCGTGCTGGCGCCGGTGACGCTGCTGGCCGGCCCCCAGGTAGCCCTGACCGTGATCTTGGTCATCGGCTTCGCCGGCTCGGCCGCTGCCATGTTCTACGTGCTGCGCCGGTGGGGCGTCAGCATCCTCGCGTCCGCACTCGGCGGCTTCGTCTTCGGCTTCTCCCCGGCCCTGATCAACTCCGGCATCGGCCACTACTCGCTGGTGCCCGCCATGCTGCTGCCGCTCATGATCGACCGGCTGATGCGGATTGTCGCCCGCCAGGGCAGCCCGGTCCGCAACGGGATCTGGCTCGGCCTCATGGCAGGCGCGCAGCTGTTCATCAGCGAGGAAGCCCTGGTGGACGCCGCGATCGCGTCGGTGATCATGCTCGTGGTGCTGGGTCTCAGCCGCCCGCGCGAGATCGTTTCGCGGATCCGGCCGCTCGCCATCGGACTGGGCACCGGCGTCGTGATCGCCCTGGTGCTGACCGCGCGCGGGCTGTGGGTGCAGTTCCACGGGATCGCTGCCAAGACAGCGTCTGCCACCGTGACCATCTTCTACGACGGGCACTTTACGAACCTCGGGACCTGGCCCTACGCATTCATCACGCCGTCCAACACGGTGCTGCTGCACTCCTCGGGCACGGCGTACTCCGTTTCCCGCTACCCGGAGACGGCCCCCGAGTACCTGGCCTACCTCGGCGTCCTGCTGATCGTGGTGCTGCTGGTGGCGATCGTCTACTACTGGCGCAACCTGTACGTCCGTGTCGCGGGCGTGACGTGCATCGTGCTGGAGTGGTTCGGCCTCGGCGCCAAGCCGATCGTGCCGGGCTCGCACACCCTGCCAGCGGCGCTGCTGCCGTGGAACTACATTCAGCACCTGCCCGTGATCAGCGGCATGGTGCCGGACCGGCTGTGCATACTCGCGGACGCGGGCGCAGCCGTCGTGGTGGCGTTCGCGCTGGACCTGGCGCGCAAGGAAGGCTCGTGGTTCCACCGCAACTTCCAGCACGGGGCGAGAGTCGCGGCGGGCGTCGCCATCGTGGCCCTGCTGCCGCTGATTCCGGCGCCTTACACCTTCGGCAGCCTCCACTCCAGCCCGGAGGCGGTGCCGACTGGCTGGACGCAGACCTTCCGGGCCATGCACGTGACGCCGAACGACCGGGTCCTCATCGCGCCGTACCCGTGGGGCGGCACCGCGTGGGTGATGCGCTGGCAGGCCGATACGGGCCTGCCGCACACGATGATCGGCGGCGACTTCATCCAGCCGAACGAGCCGGGGCGGGCCGGACGGTCCGGGCGCGGCGTTTATGACCAGAACGATCTCGCCCAGTACATCAACGCCCTGTACAGCAACCAGTTCTCACACACGCCGCTGCCGACGCTGAGTGAACTCCGGGCCGACATGGCGAAGATGCAGGCGAACGACATCGTCGCGGTGAGTCCCACCAACGGGCCGGTGCTGTCCACGCCGCTTGGCCAGTACCTGGAGTACCTGTTCGGCCCGCCGACCGTCCAGCACGGCACCGTCGCCGGGTGGAAGAACCCGACGCTGAAGCCCTAGCTGATCGCCTTTACGTACTCCGCCACCCTGGCGGCGATCTCCGCGTCGGACAGCGAGAGCCGCTCCAGGATCGTGTACCTGCCCGGACGCGTGCTCGGCGCATACGCCACGGCGGCGGCGAACTGCTCGTGCGAGAGTCCCAGGTCATCGGGTGTCCTGGGCAGCCCGTGCCGGGCCAGGCATGCCGAGATGAGCTCCGTCTGCTCCTCGTTCCCCCGCAGGTAGGTGCAGAAGAGGGCGCCGACGCCGGCTAGCTCGCCGTGGCTGCCGGTGCCAGGGAAAAGCTGGTTGATCGCGTGCATGATCTCGTGATCCCCGCCGCTGCTTGGCCGGCTCGACCCGGCGACCGCCATGGCCATGCCGGAAAGTATGAGCGACTCAGCCAGCACCGTCAGGAACGCGTCGCAGCTTGCACTGCCCGGATGGTGCAGCACGGCCTGGGCGGCCGACCTGGCCATGGCGACCGCCAGGCCGTCTACCTTCTCGCCCTGGTCGGCAGCGGCGAGCTCCCAGTCGGCCACCGCCGACAAGTCGGCCAGCACGTCACCGATGCCCGCGGTGGCCAGCGCCGGCGCGCTGCGCACCTTCTCGAGGTCGACCACCACCGCAACCGGCATGACCACCCCGTAGGAACCCGTGCCCGACTCGTGCCGCAGCGTGCTGATCGGTGAGCAGATGCCGTCGTGGGACAGGCTGGTCGCGACCGCGACCATCGGGATGCCGGCCATGTGTGCCGCGAACTTGGTGACGTCGATGGTCTGGCCGCCGCCGATGCCCGCGACCGCCTCGTAGGACCCAGCCCGCAGCTGCTGGCCCAGTGCCACCGCCGCGTCGTGGGTCCCGGCCGTGATCCTGAAGATCTCGGCCGCCGCGATGCTGAGCTCGGCCACGATCGTGTCGCCCTGCCCAGGTCCCACGGCGACGGCCACCCTGCCCTCCGTGGCGATCCGGTGGTCGGCGAGCAGCCAGCCCAGGTCCGCGACCGCGCCGGGCCTGATGTCGATGACCAGCGGCGCGCTCAGCATCCTCGCGAGCAGCGGCATCTACCCGGCACCTCCTAGCAACGGCCGGCGATCTGCCTGGCGCGGCGAAGGTCCGCGTGGTTGTCGACCTCGACCCAGTCCACGACCCCGATCGGCGCGACGGCCAC
>JASIGS010000578.1 GCA_030052355.1 Streptosporangiaceae bacterium
TTCCATAGAACCGTATGGTCACCGGACCGCTCTGCCCGCCCAAGCTGCAACTGCAGGTGTCATAGGCGATGAACGATTCCGATCCGTCGGGATAGACCGTGGACAGCACGGCGTCACCTGACGATCCCGGTGGCAGGCTCGAGTTGTAAGTGCCCGACCCGGTCAGGCCGGACCCCGCCAGGGCGAAATCGTTCAGGTTGGCAGTGAGCACGTCGCCCGATGACGTCGTCACGGGTGGCAGCGATGTGACCGCGGTCACCGTGCGCTTCCCGAAGGAAGTTTTCAGGCTTCCGGTGCTCACGGCGATGTGCTCGGGGGTACCGGGACCCTCGTCAGCCTCCGGCGCAGGATTGGGCAGCACAACACCGAAGCCGCATTCGCCGATCCCGAATCCGCTGACCAGGTTCGGGGCGGCACCAGAGTCACCGAACTGCACCGCCGGGTCGTTGTTGAAGCAGGCCAGGTTCCCGCCCGTCAGGTTATTGTCGATCTCCATGCCGTCGGGGTCACTGGTGGTATCGCCGACAACTCTGAAGCTACCGCCGACCAGAACGCGGACCACTCCCAGCCAGCACGTCTGCACGTCCTTGATGGTGAAATTGCCGCCAATCGAGCTGTCCTCGAAATCGGTGTACTGAGGAACCTGATTCGCCAGCGCGGCGTCCTCGGACCACGGCGCCGGAATGGGATAAGCAGTGGTATTGAAGCACGCCCCAGAAGCCGGGCCGCCGGCCGCTCCGCCGCCGCCGCCCACCACCGACACGTTGCCGCCGATGCTGGTGCCGTGGATCACATTCGCGAGCGCACCGCGGGCGATAAGGTTCCCACCGATGCTGTCGAAGGTCAGAGCGGTCGGGCAGATGCTCAGCAGATTTGGCGAGCAGCCGAGCACCAAGACAGCGCCTTGACCCACAAAGACGTTGCCCCGGATTCGGACGGTTGCCGTGACAGCCGGGCTCGATGCAGGATCACCCGGGTTGGCGCCCGCATCGAGCAACGCTCCAGGTGCTACCGTCACGTTCCCGCGTACCACGATCGTTCCGGCCGGCATATAGCACACGCCGGTAACGAGAATTGATCTGTAGGTACCAGCAGGGACATTGCCGCCGGTGCAGGTGTACGCGCCCCCGCCGTAGGCCGGAGCGGCGCTGGCCGCGGACGCCGTGAGCACAGGCGCGATAACCAGCCCCAACAGAGCTGCCGCGGCGCCAAGCGTGATTGATCTCAACCTCATTGATACCCCCCCAAGGGCTAAGATGACGAATCCCTGTGCGGCACGGACGCGCGAACCGCCGGACCCTCCCTTCCTGCGCGCGCGACACAATGTCAGTGGATAAGGGATCGACTGGCCGAGGAGCTTATCGCAAATAATCAGGTCAGGTCCAGACCCGATTCCAGAGCTTGAAGCCGGCCCGATCCCATCCCGAACGCAAAGCCTCCAGCCCCGATCCGGCGACGACTTCGACGGGCAGTGGTCCACATTGATGGCGGTCTGGCCGTCAATCGCATACGCCACCACGAAATGCTGGCAGCCCATTTTTCTGCGTTTGCCATAGTATTTTCCGGCCACATCTCGTCATCCAGGTGCGAGAGCAAGGCGAAATGAACAATCCCAGCGTCTTGTCGCCACCGGCCGACGGCTTCCGGCCGGCCAGATTCTGCCGCCGACGGGCCGCGGTCAACACCCGGAGTACTGCCTAGGTGGGAGAGCCTGGCGTGATCACCGGCGCGGGCGCGCTGGCAACGGCGGCATGGCTGGTAGTGACAACTCCGGATCTGGTCGCCGGGGTTCAGTGGCAGAGGCCGCGCGGGACCCGGCGTGCTGCCGGGCCCCGCGCTTCAGCCGGCTTTTTCTGGCCTGGCTACCGGTTCCGCCGGAAGGCCAAGCCAGGAAGCACCTGCGTGTGCTCGATCCGCACAGCCTGCAGATCCTCAGGGTTGAGTCCGAGCAGCGTCACGACCGTCGGAGCAATCTGAGTGATCTTCACCCGGGCGCTGATGACCGTGCCGTGCTGCTGGCCGGGCAGGTCCACCAGGATCGGGATGGTGAGGTCCTGGAAGTTGGCGCCGCCATGCTGCGCGATGTCGGGCTGGTCCGCGTAGATCACGCCGTGCTGCACGATCCCGAAGATGACGGGGTGCCGCGGGTCGCTGACCGGCACGCCGAAGTAAGCAGCCGCTGCGGCACCCGCATACACCTTGCTCAGGCCCGAAGCCGACACCGTCAGCTTCTTGCCGTGGATGTTGTAGGCGACCACCTTGTGGGTCAGGAGATAGTGCCTGACGAAATTCGCGGCGGCCTGCGAGCGGTTGCTCAGCCACCACATCAGGACGTCGTCGTCGCTCGTGTACACCACCAGCGGGGCCGCGTGCGGGTGCGTCTTCTTCCAGGCCGCGTCGACCCCCGCGACGATGGTCGCGTCGTTGATGCGCTTGAAGTCGTCCGGGTTGGTCGGCGACTGGCCCTGCTTAGACGTGACGATGATGGCCGTGCTGCTCGCCAGGCCGCGCGCCCTCACCCGGGCGACGAGCACGCCGATCTCCTTGTTGACGAAGTTGAAGGCACGGAGCAGCGCCGGCCCCGGCACCTTCCCGCCTGGCAGGTACCCGCCGGTAAGGCCGTCCGACTCAGGCAACTGCTCGGCCGTGGTGACCGCCTGGAAATTCATGCCGAACAGCGCCGGAACGCCGACGTGCTTTGTGCCGCTGTGGTTGTAGCCGTCGATCTCGTTCAGGACCGCCTGGACCTTGTAGGTGTCGTACTGAATGTTCGCGTCTACATCGGTGTCCCAGTCAACACCGGCCGGATAGCCGGTGGCCTGGCTGGAGATCTCGGGGGTGAAGAAGTCCTCGACGCCATTGCCCGA
>JASIGS010000579.1 GCA_030052355.1 Streptosporangiaceae bacterium
TACGTGGCAGTTGGTGTCGCCATGGCGGCCTACTCCGATCCGTGATGCACGTACATGGACTGGATGCCGACCCGGCCCGGCCCCGTCATCTCGGCCAGGTACATGTGGTGGCTGCCCATGAGGCCGGTCTTGAAGTTCTGCTGGACGGTGTTCATGGTGACCGACGAGTCCTTGTACAGGAAGCCACCCGGCTCGACCAGGATCTTCTCGCCCTGCTGCAGCGTCTTCTGGAAGACGTTGCCGTAACCGTGCAGCAGCAGCAGCCCCTGCTCGTTCTGGGTGACGAACCTGTCCATGTACATCCCGGTGCCGCCGTGCAGCACATTGGCCAGGCCCTTGATCCGCACGAACGAGTAGTTCAGCGAGTGCGTGCCGGCCAGGAACGCGTGCTCCCGCACGTCGATCTCGTGGGACGGGTGGATCGGTAGCACGACGACCTCGCCGGTCGCATCCCTGGACAGCGCGACCCGGCCGGGACCGTGCGCGACGCTGAGGATGTGCGGCATGCCGCCCATCATGCGACGGGCGCCGGTATTCAGCGCCGAGAGCGGCACCCCCGGCTCCTTCCAGAGCATGACGTGGTGCTCGAAGAACACCGAGTCACCCTGCGCGAGAGCGAGCTCGGCGACCGGCACTATCTCGCCCTCGATCTGGCAGGTCGAGTTGGAGAAGCGGAACTCCGTCATGTCCCGAAGCCGCGGCGCCTCGGTCCAGCCCGAGTCGGAGACGAGGTTCTTCTTATCCAGGGGGGCGCCGCAGGTCCCGCACGTAGTGCGGTCAGCCTGGTTCTGCGCCTTGCACCATTGACACTCGATCCTGTCCATACGCACAGGCCTTTCTCGTGCTTAGTCTCATTGGGGGCACAGCGGGGATGTCGCTGCGATGTTAGCGGAGGCCAGGCCCCTGGTCAGGGGAAACTTAGCCAGGACTCAGGCTTGCGGCGGGCCGCTCGGTGTGCCGCACTCCGCGCAGAACTTCGCCGTGGGGCTCAGGCTGGCGTTGCAGTTCGTGCAGTGCTTCTGCATCGCCGTGCCGCATTCGGCGCAGAACTTCGAGCCGACGGCCACCTGGCTGTGGCAGTTGGCGCACTCGACGGTTCCCGCCGGAGCCTGCGAACCGGCGGCCTGCTGGGCCTGCTGAGCCTGCTGAGCCTCCTGGGCCTGCTGCGCGTAACCCTGGCCGCCGCCAGCGAACGCCGTGCCAGGCGGTGGCGGGGCGTACGGCGCCTGCGCCGGTGCCTGCATCATCTGCCCGGCCATGCCCATCCCGGCGCCGAAGAACATGGGCGTCACGCCCTCGCCGCCCTTGGACATGCCCTCGCCGGCGCCCTGCAGTGCCTCCGCTTGCGCGGCCTGCAGGAACCCGCCAGCCAGCCGGCTGTAGGCGGTGTCGCCGGCCAGCTTCTTCAGCCGGGCGTTGTCCTCGTCGTCCAGGTTGACGTCCACGTTGCCCAGGCGCGTGAGGCTGACGCCGTAGTCGGTCAGCTCGTGGTTGGCGCCCTGCAGTGACATCTGCTCGATCTCGGGGCTGTGCATCGACAGGCCGAGTATCGGCCACGCGCCGGACATCAGCTGGGTGGTCACGGAGGTCCTGGTCGCCTTGAGTAGCTGCTGGGTGACCCACGCGGTGACCGCCTGGTTGTTCGTGACGTCCACGGTCCCGACCAGGTTGAGTATGAGCTTGGTCGGCTCGTTGACCCGCAGCGCGTACTCGCCGAAGGCGCGGAGCGTGACGATCAGGCCACTCTGCGGGTCCTGTACCTCGTCCAGCCGGCCGCCGAACCGGTTGTTCGGGAATTCCCTGGTCGCGACGAAGTAGATCTCCGCGCGGAACGCGTTCCCCCCGGTCGCCCAGTCGACGAACATGCCGAGGAACGGCAGTTCCTTCGCGTCCAGCGTGTGCTGACCGGGCAGCAGCACCCCCATGACCTGCCCCTGGCTCATGAACACCGCGACGGCGTCCGGCTCCACGATGGCCCGGGAGAACTTCCTGATGTTGATGTCGGGCCACTTGTAGACGATCTGGTGCTTGGAGGTGTCGGGCGCGGCGATGAACTCGCGGCGTGCCTCGTTGAGAATGCCCATCGGCGTTGTGCCCCCTGTTATCCGCGGCAGATGTACTGGATCATACGTCCGCAGCTGCGGTTTTCAGCCCGAACTAGCACGTCCGAGCAGAGGGTCAAGCACCTGGTTGCCGAACTTGTCATCCGGATCCAGGTGCAGGACCAGCCGCCGGAAGTCGTCCATCCGCGGGTAGAGGTCAGCCACCTCTGCCGGGCTCATGGTGAAGATCTTGCCCCAGTGCGGCCTGGCCGCGAAGGGCCGGAGCACCGCCTCGACCGTGGCCACCACGGGCAGCACGGCGGGTGCGTCCGGCACCCAGGTGAAGTGGAACGCCGCACAGTCCCGCTGGTAGGCAGGGCTGAGCCACAGGTCGTCGGCGGCCACCGTGCGGATCTCACTCACCTGCGTCACCGGCGCAAGCTGCGCGCCGACCGCAGCCAGCGCGGCCAGGGCTTGCGCCCCGTGCTCGCGCGGCACGAGGTATTCCGACTGCAGCTCATCGCCCGCGCTCGGGGTGAACTCGGGCCGGAAGTGCGGCAGCCGCTCGTGCCACGGTCCGGGCTGCCCCAGCTGCGGGCTGCAGCTGCCGGCGGCCAGCCCGCCGATCGGATGCAGCTCCTGATCGGCCAGCGTGCCGCCGAACCAGTGCCTGTCCATCGCCGGG
>JASIGS010000580.1 GCA_030052355.1 Streptosporangiaceae bacterium
AGGCCGAACCCGGCAATGGCGGCGCCCCAGACGATACCGGCGAAGATCACCACGACACCTGGCCTGCGCACCCGGCCGGTCCAGCCGCTGGTCGCGGCGCCGATCATGGCTCCGAGCCCCGGCGCGGCGGTGAGCAGGCCGAACGTCGCTGCACCCCCGTGGAAGTGGGTGCTCGCCAGCGCCGGGAACAAGGCGGACGGCATGCCGAACAGCATCGCGTTGGTGTCCACCAGCAGCATGCCGCCCAGGACGCCGTTGTGCCGGACGTACCGGAACCCCTCGGCCAGCGACCTCAGCCCGGGCCGCTGCGCGGCGACAGCGACGGACGGCGGCATCGGCCTGACCCGCGTCATCGCCACCGCGCACACGGCGAAGCACACGGCGTCGATGCCGTAGCAGCTCGCCAGCCCTGGCCCCGCGATCAGCGCGCCGGCGATGGCAGGCCCGCCGAGCTGACCGAGCTGACTCGCCGTCGCGTTGAGGGCGGCCGCGGCCGGCATCCTGCCCGTGCCGACCAGGGCCGGCGTCGCCGCCGTCGACGCGGGGGAGCTGAGCCCGCTGAGCAGGCCGACAGCGAACGTGATCACGTACAGCGGCCACAGCGCCGGATGCGCGAGCAGGCTGTTGACCATGAGCGCCGCGGCGAGCAGCGCCTGCGGCACCGGCATCACGGCCAGCAGCACGCGCCGGTCGTGGTGGTCCGCCAGCACGCCGCCGCCGAGCAGCCCGACGAACATGC
Organism: Streptosporangiaceae bacterium; assembly: GCA_030052355.1. Next base: position 740 of record JASIGS010000580.1, read on the forward strand.
CGGTGCCGGAGGCCAGCGTCAGCAGGCCGACGGCCAGTGAGTCGTGGGTCAGCCCGTAGACCTGCCAGTTGGCCGCGGTGGTAGCGACGGCGTTCCCGGCCATGGAGACGAACTTGCCGGTGAACAGGCGGCGGAAGTCACGGTTCTCGCGGAGGGGGGCAACGTCGATCGCGATTTGCCCGATTCGCATGCCTGCTCCGAGTAGGGGGTGGGTGCCATGCAGATTACTTGCTTATCGGCAAGAGTTTCGACACTTGCCCCCGATCCGCGGGGGCATGGCCGCGCCGCGCACCCGAGACGGCCTACTTTGCGCTGTTCAGGGCTTAAATCCTGGGCCTGACCTGCTGTTGAACTCGACACGGCCGCAGCTACCAGGCCTTGTACTGGGTATGTGGGACAGTTGATCGACTCGACCTAAGGAGCGACATGGCACTGCCAACACTTACCCCGGAACAGCGCGCAGAGGCGCTGGCGAAGGCGCAGGCCGCCCGCAAGAAGCGCAGCGAGCTGCTGGCTTCGGTGAAGTCGGGGAAGACGAGCATCGCCCAGGTGCTCGCCAAGACCGACGACATCACCAAGAAGACCAAGGTCTCCCAGGTGATCAGGGCGTTGCCGGGCTATGGTCCGGCCAAGGCGGCCGCCGTGATGGAAGAGGCTGGCATCGACGACAACCGCCGCGTAGGCGGGCTGGGCGAGCAGCAGCGTCGCAAGCTTCTGGATGCCGTCGCCGGCTGAGGTCTGTATTTGCGTCCGGCTTTTAGAGGGAACGAGCGGGCAGCCGGCTAGCCCTGTGCAGGGTGCCCGGCTGGAGACCGGCCACGGCGGGCCGAGAACCCGCGGCCGGCCTTGGGGAGGCACGGCGCGTTCCTGGTATGAAGCCGATGCCCGGGCGATGGGCAAGCGGCCGGTTTCGGCATGATGGAGCGCAGGGCCCCGCGCAGTTTCCCTGAGAAGAGGAGCTTGTCATGCACCAGCCGCCCATCCCGCATGTCGCGGGCACGGACCCGGAGATCGCTGACCTGATCCAGGCCGAGGCGAGGCGGCAGCACGACAAGGTGAGGCTCATCCCGTCGGAGAACTACGTCTCGGCGGCGGTGCTCGAGGCCACCGGCTCGGTGCTGACCAACAAGTACTCGGAGGGCTACCCCGGCCGTCGTTACTACGAGGGCCAGCAGGTCATCGACGTGCTCGAGCAGCTCGCCATGGACCGGGCTGAGCGGCTGTTCGGGGTGGACCACGCCAACGTCCAGCCCTACTCGGGCTCGCCCGCCAACCTCGCGGTCTACCTGGCGTTCCTGCAGCCCGGCGACCCGGTGATGGGGATGGCGCTGCCGATGGGCGGCCATCTCACGCATGGCTGGCCGGTGTCGGTGACCGGCAAGTGGTTCAGGCCGGTCCAGTACGGCGTGCGGGCCGATACCGGCCGGGTCGATCTCGACGAGGTGCGCGACCTGGCGCTCACGGAACGCCCCAAGGTGATCTTCTGCGGCGGGACCGCGATCCCGCGCACCATCGACTTCCCGGCCTTCGCGCAGATCGCGGACGAAGCAGGGGCGATCCTGGTCGCCGACATCGCGCACATCGCCGGCCTGGTGGCCGGCGGCGCGCACCCCTCTCCCGTCGGCTACGCGGGCGTGATCACCACGACGACGCACAAGACGCTGCGCGGCCCGCGCGGCGCCATGATCATGTCGACTGCCGAGCACGCTTCCGCGCTCGACCGGGCCGTTTTCCCCGGCCTGCAGGGCGGCCCGCACAACCACACGACGGCCGGGATCGCCGTCGCGCTGCACGAGGCCGCGCAGCCGTCCTTCCGCGTCTACGCCCACCAGATCGTGGCGAACGCGAAGGCCCTGGCGGATGCCCTCGCCGCCCGCGGTTACACGCTGGTCTCCGGCGGCACCGACAACCACCTGATCCTCATCGACCTCACGGCCCAGGGGATCGGCGGCAAGCCAGCGGCGAAGGCGCTCGACCGGGCCGGCATCGAGGTGAACTACAACACGGTGCCGTTTGACACGCGCAAGCCGTTCGACCCGTCCGGCATCAGGATCGGTACGCCGGCCATCACCACGCGAGGCCTGACCGAGCAGCACATGGGCCAGATCGCCGCTTGGATGGACGAGGCGATCGTCGCGGCGGCCAAGGACGACGAGGACGTGATCAACCGGGTGGCCGCCGAGGTCAGGGAGCTGCTGGCGGGCTTCCCCATGCCGGGCTGGGCCCCGGCCGGATAAGCAAATCGGCCGGACGGGCCAATGAGCCTGCCTGCAGGCAGCCGCTAACGGACTCAGTGGCCCCGGCAAACGATCTTGTCTTTTAGACGTTGTGGCGGTTGGCCCCAGAATGGTGCCCGGCTTC
>JASIGS010000581.1 GCA_030052355.1 Streptosporangiaceae bacterium
AGCGGCCGCGGAGCTCCTCAGCCAGCCGCAGTGCCCGGGCTGGCGTGACGTCCTGCCCGGCGAGCAAGTCAAGCAGCTCCTGCCCTGCTGGGGACAGCAGCAGCGCGTCATCGCTCACCGGCCCATCATGGCCAGGGAGGCTGGTAGCCCGCCAGCTGGCCCAGCCTCTGCAGCAGCGGGCACTCGAGCTGCCGTACCGGCCGTACGGTGCGTCCTGGGGCGGAGCCAGCATCTGACTCCGCCCCAGGAGCGTGCTCAGCTCAGCTGGCTGAGGTCGGTGCCGACGTCAGCGACGTTCGTCTCGTTGCCTGTGAGTGGGTCGGCTTGGGTTGACGTGGGCTGGCCGCCGAACAGGACGAGCTCTCCGCTGGTGTTGACGGCGTAGAGGGCGGGGCATGCCGCGGTGTTGGCCGCGGTGCAGGTGTCGCCGGACAGGTCGGTCGAACCTGGCGAGGTCACCAGTGGGTAGGTGGACTGTGGGAGCAGGATTGGGCTGTCGCTGCTGTTCTCCAGGACCGTGCCGCTGGTGCTGGTGGTCGGGGAACCGAGGGTTTCTGATGGGTTCAGCGGGAAGCTGATGATCTCACCTGAGTCGTTGACCCGGACCCAGAGGGTGAGCTGACCGTCGACGTCGCCCGGAGCGAGCAAGGTGACGTCGTTCCAGCCGCCGGAGCCGAGTTCGATCGGGTTGTTCTGCAGCTGTCCGCCGCCGCCGCCCTCGAACAGCCATAGGTTTCCGCTGCTGTCGACGGCTAGGAGGCTGGGCGTGCCGGTGGTAGTCCCGGCCGCGACATCACCGGGCACGAGAATCTGAGTGAAGTCCTGCCAGCCGGCTGGATATGCGCTGCTGCAGCTGGAGCTGGTGCAGGCCGGGTAGGTGATTTCGCCCCAGTCGCCGTTCGTGAACGTGCCCAGCGGATCGCTGGTGTTGTAGTAGAGGTACAAATTCCCGTATGTCGGGTCAAGCGCGATCAGGTCGTCGACGACGCCACCAGACCAGCTGCCGCGATGCGCGATCTGCAGCCCATCCCAGTTCAGAGGAGTATTGACGGCTATGTCGCCCGAATTCGGCGGGTCATCCGCGGCGGGGCTGGAGATTTCCGGACCGGCGGCGGGGTCGGCTCCCGAAATCAGCAGCAGGTCTCCAGCATCGGTGTTCGTTGACGGGCTGGACGCGACTGTTGCCAGCAGGTCCGGGATACCGTCGCCGTTGAGGTCGCCGGGAGCGTCGGTCGCGCCCGGGCCGGCTGGTACCTCGAACTGGTACGTGCTCTGCGAGATGTTGCCTGCCAGATCCACGGCCGCCACGTACAGGGTGTTGGCACCCCACTGGGTAATGGTGACGCTGCACGAGGTACCGGTGCTCGTGGCGCTGGGGTTGGCGGTGGAGCTCGTCTCCGGGTTCCCGGTGGGGTTAGTGGCCGGGACTGCCCCTGAGTCTGCCGTGCAGTTGGCCGTACCTCCCGAGTCGAGCGGCGTCGGATTGGCGCTTAGCGGCTGGTTGAGGGAGTACTCGAACTCGTAGACGCCGCTGGCCAAACAGGTGCTGTCGCCTGTGTCTGCGATTGGGTTAGACGACGAGCATCCGGTTGGCGGCGGGTCATCTGCGCTGAAGTTGAACGTGCCGGACCCGCCCGGCGCTGTCTGGGTCGTTTCGGAACCGGAATTCAGCTGCGGGAAGACGGTACTGGATATCGCTGGGTTAGACGGTGGCGTCGCGTCATACCCAAACTTGCAGGACGTTGCACCCGACGTGTACGTATTGCCGGTGTTATTGAGGTTCACGGACGTGCTGGCTGCGAAGGTGTACTCGTCTCCGTTGACGGGGCTGGAGATAAGGGGGTAGCTCTCCTCGCTGCCAGACGCAACCTGGCTGCTGGCGGGCGTGCTATAGCTTGCGCTGCCACCAGACCAGGTGGCTGAGTAGATCGGCATGACCTCCTCGCCGCCGGTGAGGCTGGCATTGAAAGTAGCGGCCAGCGTGATGGCGCCCGTTGTTGCGCCGATCCAGGGAAAGCCATCGGAAGCGGTGCATCCGTAGTTGGTGCTCTGGGTGGACGGGTTCACCATCATGGGCGGGGCGGACTGATCCACCACCGGTACCGGCGGTGCCTCGTCGAAGACTGTGACGAGTGATGGATTGTCCGATAGCCGCATGAAACCGTAGCCGTCGGTGCCGTCGTAGCCGGACACCCCATAGTTCCAGAACGCGGCGCCCTCGCTCTGGCCAGTTTGCATGTAGCTGAGGACGCCGAAGCTCACAGACCGAGCCGGGCAGGCAGGACTCTCAGCATTCTCCGCTGGCTCTGTCTCATCCTCCAGAGTTGAGTAGCTGCCGGGGAGGTTGACTGCGTTTGCTCCGTCATAGTTGGGGCCGGCAAATGTGCCCGCCGCACCGCGGCCGAGTGAAGACAGGTACACCGGCTCGTCGCCTTCGTTGCAGGATTCGAAGGCGCTGTACACCACCGGGATCGTGAGAGTCGAGCTTTCAAAGATGTAGGCGCTGCTGTCGATCAGGCCCATGCCGAAGATGTAGAAGGTCTCGTAGATCCCGATGCAGGAAGTCCAGGCGTTGTAACCGATGCCGAGCTCGGTCACGCTGCCGTCCCAGTTCTTGACCGTGTCGCAGGACCCGCCGCCCGGGCATTGATTCACCGAATTACAGACGTCCTGGACCTCCACGTAGCCGTCCATGGGGTCGTTGAAGGGGGTGCATGTCGTTCCCGCGCCTATGCAGCTGGCGCTGAGCGTACCGGCCTGAGACTCGGCTGCTGTAGTCGAGCTGGCAGCGTCTGCGCTGAGGGTGGCGCTGATGGTCACTGGATAGGTGATCGAGGCCGGCAGCTTCCGGGTGCTGGCTGGGAGCACGATCCTCTGACCGGTGACGCTCGCGCGCGTTGTCGTGTCGGTTTGCGACGGGCCGGCGGCCAGCGCCCGGGCTGCATGGGCGACCGGGCGCTCCGAGCGCAGGACAGGAATCGACGTCACCGGCGCGGACATGGTGAAGATGGTTCCAGCCACGTCTGTGGCGACGATGTCGCCGGAACTATCGGTTTCTAGCCGAAGGCCTGGCGCCTTGTAGGTCAGGCGCAGCTGACGCAGCCAGCTGCTCACGAGAGCAGCGTGGGTGTGCACTATCAGCTGCTCGGTGACAGAGCCGTAGGCGCCGGCTGTTACCTGCAGGTCGATGCCTGGCCGGACCGCGCGGTACGTGGCGGTGGCGCCGTGGATCACCGGTGCGGGAAGCCAGCCGGGGAACCACAGGCTCATCTTCATGCCGCTGGGGCTCGACAGGACTGCCAGCGGCCCCGTTCCGCCGCCCGAGATGTGGACCTGGACGGTCACGGCCGCAGGATGCCAGGTGTCGTAGCGGCCGCGGATCAGTCTCGTGCTGATCGGCACCCACTTACCGCTCTGGCGAACCCGGACCGGCAGCACGTTGATGACGCTGGTGAAACTGCCGTTCGGGTTGGCCTTGATCTGCGAAGTCTCCGTGGTATCCGCGCCGACCACGACGGCCTTTCCGGTCGCTTTCGCCTCGGCTTGCGCCGCTTTCATGGCGGCGGCGTGCGGAACGGTCGCGGCCTTAGCCGCTTTTACTGAGTGAGCTGATGCATGCTGGGTCAGGTGTCCGCCCGTGCTGGCCTGCGCACTGGTCTGTGCCAAAGCCGCGGGAGCAGCCAGTGCTGGTAAGGCTGCCGCCAGAAGTGCGGCGGCCATGTAGTTAAGTCGTGACCGGGTCCGGCCACAGCGGCGCTGTCTGTGCACGTTAGGTCCCCTTCGCAATCGATGGTCGCGCCTGCGCGGCGGTCAGAGCCTAAACAGGAGGTATTGCGGAAACCTTGCGTAAATGTGGAGGCGCCGCCCTGAGCGCGTGGAGCGCGAGGCGGCGTTCGGGATGGTGCAAGTAGTCGTATAACAGGAGGAAGGCCTCCCATGTCGGGGCATCTGGCAAAGTCGCAGAACGGGGTGGCGTAGCCGGCGTCATTGGAGCATCGCTGAGGAAAGCGAACGTTACAGTGAGAAAGCCGGTGGCATTCTCAAGAGAAACTCGTATCGACCCAGCTGAATAACTCCCGGCCTTGACATGCGCTGATTTGCCGCACGCTAGGGGTCAGTCCGCTGTGCGGACGGGGTCGGAGGGGCGTGGTCCGATGCGCTGGCGAGCTTGGCGCGGACCTGTTCAGCGTCGGCGTCTTGCAAGTCCTCGAGGATGGCTAGCGCCTGCTGCCAAGCCTCCCGGGCTTGGGCCAACTCGGAAGCGGCCAGGCACGTGTCACCGAGGTGGGTGAGAGTGTTCGCTTCAGCGTAGCGGTCGCCCACTGCCCGCTTCAGGCTGAGCGCGCGCTGGTAGCAGGCGGCGGCTTCGGCGAGGTTGCCTAGGTGATGCTCGGCGTATCCCAGGCTGTCCCAGACAGATCCTTCGACCCTGCGATAGCTAAGTTCCGCGCACAGGGTGAGTGCCTGGCGGCAAAGCGTGCGGGCCTGCTGGTAGTCCCCGAGAAGGGCGTGGCTATAGCCGAGGTTGTTGAGCGCTTCGGCCTCGGCCGCCTTGTCGCCGATGGCCTGCCACAGGCGCAGCGCCTGCTCATCATGCCCGAGCGCGTCGGCGTAGCGGCCCTGACGTTCTGCCAGCACGCTGAGACTCTGGCGGACTTTGGCCTCGCCGACGCGATCACCGAGCTGCTGGTAGAGCGCAACGCTGCTGGCGTAGTAGCGGCCAGCCTGGTCATGGTCGCCGACTTCGGTGCAAGCGGCTGCCAGGAGGCGGCCGGTCAAGGCCTGAGCGGCGGTGTCACCTAGGCGCGTCGCGGCGGACAGCGCAGCGCGTGAAGTGGCGGTCCACTCCTGCCAGTGCCCGCGAATCTGCAGAAAGGGACCCATGGCCCAGGGCAGCTGCCATGCGTGGCCATCGAACCCGGATCCGGCGGCGAGGTTGACGGCGGCGAGCAGCCCCTGGTGCTCGGCCTCGAACCAGGCCAGGGCATCCGGGAAATCCGCGGGCCGCCCGGCAGCGGCCCCCGGCCGGAGGGGAGGGAGCACCACCGGCTGCCTAGCCGGGTTGAGCAGCAGGCCAGCACGGGCCGCTGTATGCAGGTAGTGGTCGAGAACGCGGCCGACAGCGGCGTCCCGGTCGTCCTGGCTGTCGGCACGGTTGACCTGCTCGGCTGCGTAGGCCCGAAGCAGGTCGTGGAAGGCATACCGGCCAGGCACGTGCTCGGCGATCAGGTGTGCGCGCGCCAGCTCGTCCAGCAGGCGGCGGGCGTGCGGCTCCGGGGCGCCGAACAGGCTGGCGGCGGCGGGCACGGAGATGTCCGGGCCGGGGTGGAGGCCAAGCAGCCGGAACATCCGCGCCGCGTCACCGCCGAGCTGCTCATAGGACCAGGAGAACACCGCCCGGACGCTGGTGGCCGGATCGCCGCTTACCTGCAGCAGGTTCAGCCGCTCCTGCTGGCCGCCCAGCTCGGTGACCAGGTCAGCCAGCCGGACGCGCGGGCGGGCGGCCGCGAGTTCCGCGGCGACCCGCAGTGCCAGCGGCAGCCGTGCGCACTGCCCGGCCAAGGTTAAGGCCGCGGCGGGTTCGGCGTCGACCCGGCCGCCGATCAGCTGCCGCAACAACGCGACGGCGTCGCCAGCGGGCAGCAGGTCCAAGTCCAGGCGCACAGCGCCGTTCCTGGCGACCAGCCCGGCGAGGGAGTCGCGGCTGGTGACCACCACGGCGCATTCGTGGTGGCCGGGGAGCAGCGGTCGGACCTGCGCCGCGCTGCTAGCGTTGTCGAGCACGACCAGCGTCCGCTTTCCGGCCAGCAGGCTACGGTACAGGGCGGCTCGCTCGGCCTCCTCCGCCGGGATGTCTGCGCCCGGCACGCCGAGCGAGCGCAGGAACCCCGCTAGCGCGTCGGCTGCGGTGACCGGCTGATCGGGATCGTAGCCGCGCAAGTTCACGTACAGCTGCCCGCCAGGAAATTGCCCCGCCGCGCCGTGGGCCCAGTGCACCGCCAGCGCGGTCTTACCTACTCCCGCCGTCCCGGAAACGGCGGAGATCACGGCCGTGGTCGCCTGGCGCGGGGCGGGATCGTCAGAGGCTGCGCGAAGCAATAGCAAGTCGAGGGCGGCTAGCTCGTCGGCTCGGCCAGTGAAACCGGCGACGTCTGCGGGCAGCTGGCGGGGGACCGATCCCGCGACGCTGCTACTGGACTTAGCGCCGGACCCGCTCGCAGCCAATGCGAGCGCCGGATCGGCTCGCAGAATCTGCTGGTGCAGGACGCGCAGCTGCGGGCCTGGATTGGCGCCCAGTTCATCCGCGAGATTCAAGCGGGTGCGCTCAAACCAGCGCAGCGCCTCGGCCTGCTGGCCACACCGGTACAACGCCAGCATCAGCTGACCGACCAGCCGCTCATCGGCCGGGGCGGCGTCGGCCTGCCCGGCGAGCTCGGTCACCAGCGCATGATGCTCGCCCAGCCGCAGCCGGACGTCGGTCAGCTCCAGCACCGCCCCGGCCCGCTCACGCTCCAGAGCATCGCGCATCCCGTCGAGCCACCGACTGCGCAGCCCGGCTAGCGCCGGCCCGTGCCACAGCCCGAGCGCGCCGCGCAGCAGCGCTGCTGACTGCTCATCGCCGGTGCTAGTGGCCTGCGTTAGCAGCGCGCGGAACCGCCATATGTCCACCCGCTCCGGGTTCGCCGACAGCAGGTAGCCGCTGGCTCGCCGGGACAGCGACACGCCAGCATCCCCGGCCAGGGCTGCCTTCAGCCGGGCCACATGTCCCGACAGCACGTTGCGCGCTGAGATCGGCGGATCGTGGCCCCAGACACGGTCGATCAGCGACTCGACAGACACCACCTGGCCGAGCTCTAACAGCAGCACCGCCAGCACCGCGCGCTGCCGCGCGTGCCCGGCATCAAGTATTTGGCCCTCGTCGCGGATTTCCACGGGCCCTAAGAGGCGGAACTCCATTTAACGTCCCAACGCACACAAATACCTGCTACATGTCGCCTTCACCGCTAATTGTCGCACTCGATCCGCCGCGTCACGATCTATTCACCCAGGGCGCCTCCACGTTTACGCAAGGTTTCCGCAATGCCTCCTGCTTAGGGTCTGACCAACGCCGCGCAGGCGCGTCCTGCGCGGGAGGAAAGGTGTGGGCAATTAACTATCTTGCTCGAATTGGCATCTTATGTCTCTTTGTGGCCGTAATGGCGGCCACCCTTGCGTGAGCCCGTCCGCAGGTGACGGGGGAATCGGGGTGCGTGATGACCTGGTTGCCAGCATGGCGGGGACGGATAGCAGGGGTTGTCGCAGTTAGCCTGGTGATCGCATTAGCGGGCCAGGCGGTCCCCGCGGTCGCGGCTAGCACGCCGCGTGTCGCGGGTACCAAGCCCGCCTACCATCCGCCGGTGTACCGCGGCAAGCTCTGGAAGCCGCGCAAGCTCCAGGCGACAGCATCGGTCGCAGGCCACTCGCTGCCTGCTGACGCGGGAGCGTTGGCCCGGGCGGCGAT
>JASIGS010000582.1 GCA_030052355.1 Streptosporangiaceae bacterium
CGACAAGCATCGCCGACCCGGGCCCGAGCGTGACATACCCGGCCGGCGCGTCCGGCCGCGGCGGCCCGAGCCGCAGCTCGAAGGACCCGTCGGCGCCGATCGCCAGCTCCCGGTCGTCGAACGCGGTCAGGCTGTCCGGGACCTCGACCGGCGAGTAGTCGCCGTTCAGGATCTGGAAGCTCAGGTCCGTCGTGCTGCCGCGGCGGCCGGTGACCACGTACTCGGCGTCGTCGCGCAGGTACGCGTGCAGGTAGAGCGCATCCGGGTTGTCCAGGCCCAGCTTGGTATACGGGCCGGTCGAGGCGACGAAGTACGGGAAGTCCCGCTGGTAGGCCCAGGCCATGTGCAGCGAAGCCTGGATGCTGCCGGCCAGGTAGTCGTAACCCTCGGCCAGGTCCTGATCGGTCTGGATGTGCGGTGCGCCGAGAATGATCTTCTCGGCTTCGAGCACAGCGTCCGCGAACGGCTGAGTCAGCACTGCGCGCGTCAGTCCTTCTGCGCGGCGGGGCTGGCCCACATGGTGTCAAGGAACCGCAGCGATGGTGTGTCGTCGAAGGAACTCAGCGTCTCGTAGATGCGCCGGTAGCCGGTGTGGCTGATCCGCCACGTCCCGTCCGCGCCACGCTGATACTCGTCTTCGTAGAACGCGGCTCCCCTGATCCAGACGCGGTGTTCCCTGGCGACGACCGTGTCTTCGAAAGACCACGTTCCTGTTGCCTTATCACCATCGATGGAGATCTCCGGCTGCCCGCACCGGTGCACCGTGATGATCTCGGGCCCAAGGTTGCCGCGGAGGTAGCCGACGATCTCATCCCGGCCGCGAAGGCTGAGCGACCCCCGCACCGCGTGCGTACCGTAGTCTGCGCTGGCGTCGGCCGTGAACACCTCGCCGATCTCGTCCCACAACTTGAGATCGACGCACCGCAGGTAGCGGTACTTGAGCTGGCGGATCTCCTCGAGCGCGACAAGGTCCATGGCGGCCGGCTTCCCATCTGGTCGATTTCCAACTAGAACATGTTCTACCGCGGAGGGTCAACCGGGCCAGCACATCGGAGGCACCGTGCGCTTCAGCTACGCCGAGACGATGACCGATCCCTCGTTCTACGCCCCGCTCGCCCGCGCGGCCGAGGACTCCGGCTACGACTCGATGATGATTCCGGACAGCATCTGCTACCCGGCGGAATCGGAGAGCGTGTACCCGTTCAACCCGGATGGGTCCAGGGAGTTCCTCGAGGACAAGCCGTTCATCGAGCCGTTCTCGCTCATCTCGTTCCTCGGCGCGGTCACGCAGCGGCTGCGGTTCATCACGTTCGTGCTCAAGCTGCCGGTGCGCCACCCGGTGCTGGTCGCCAAGCAGGCGACCTCCACGGCCGTGCTGACCGGCAGCCGCCTGGTGCTCGGCGTGGGCACGAGCCCGTGGCGGGAGGACTACGACGTGCTCGGCGTGCCGTGGCGCGGTCGCGGGCTGCGCATGGACGAGGAACTCGCCATCCTGCGCGGGCTGTCCTCGGGCGGGTACTTCGAGTTCCACGGCAGTGTCTTCGACGTTCCGGCGATCAAGCTCTGCCCGGTGCCGGCACGGCCGGTGCCGATCCTCGTCGGCGGTCACGGCGACGCGGCCCTGCGGCGGGCCGCGGCGTCCGGCGACGGCTGGCTGCACGGCGGCGGTGACCTCGCGGAGCTCCCGGTGTTGCTGGCCCGGCTCGCGGAACTGCGCCGCGAGACCGGAACCGGGGACCGGCCGTTCGAGGTGCACGTGATCTCGCTCGACGCCTACTCCCCCGACGGGATCCGCCGGCTGGAGGAACAGGGCGTCACCGACGTGATCGTCGGCTTTCGCTGGCCGTATCACACCGGCCCCGACACCGAACCGCTCGCCTCGAAGCTGGACAAACTGCGCAAGTACGCCGACGACGTCATCGCCAGAACCCGCTGAGGCACGGGTTCAGCGGTCAGAAAAGCGGAATTCGCGTGTGTGCTAGCTTCTGCGAAATGGACCGTACTCCGCGACCGGCGTGGCTCGACGCGTTCACACAACGCGATTCACAATTCGCCGACACTTACCTGCAGCTGCGCGAGCGCATCCTCAAAGACGGCGCTATTCCGGCCAAGTACAAGCTGCTCATGGGGATGATCACCGACACGATCGCCGCGCACCCTGACGGTGTGGCGGGGCTCGCCGACCAAGCTCGGGCGGCCGGGGCCACCGAAGCCGAGGTGCTGGAGGCGGTCGAGGTCGCGTACCTGTGGGGCGGTACCGCAGCGCTCGCGATGGGCGCCAACGCGTTCTCGAGCTCACCAGCCTGACGACGTCGACACGGGCCCGAAATATGCTCGGTGTCATGCCCGTCCGGCCGTCTGAAGACCCCTGGCTGAAGCTCGGCGCTGAGCCCGGGCTCTGCGGAGCCTGCCAGCACGCCAAGCTCAACGAGACCAGGCGGGGCACTGCCTACCTGCGGTGCACGCGAGCGGAGTGGGATCCTGCGCTGACCCGCTACCCGCGTCTGCCCGTCGCGGCCTGCCCTGGCTACCAGCCGCGGGCCCAGCCGGCCAGGATGGGACCATGAGCACCGAGCCAGTCAACCTGACCGAAGCCTTGTCGTCGTTCGGCGAGATCTACAGTCCCCGCATCGTCGCCAGGATGAACGACTACGACGTGCGGATCGCGCACGCCAAGGGCGAGCACGTCTGGCACGTACACGAGGACACCGACGAGTTCTTCCTGGTGCTCGACGGACGGTTCGACGTCTCGCTCAGAGACGCGGACGGCGCCGAGCAGACCGTCGAACTGCGCCAGGGCGACGTGTTCGTGGTGCCCAGGGGCACGATGCACAAGCCGTCATCCCCCGGCGGCTCGATCCTCATGTTCGAGCCGACCGGGACGCTGAGCACCGGCGACCGTCACGAAGGCGAGATCCCCGGGCACGTGCACAGCACGGCGGGCCGGCAGCTCTAGCTCGGCCCGGCGACCTCGCTCATTTGCTCGGTCACCAGCTCGGTCACCAGCTCGCGCGGCAGGCCGTGCGTGTCGTGCAGGTATGCGTAGTCCTCGTCGGTCAATTGACCCGACGGGTACAGCCGCGGCAGCAGCGAACGCCCGCGGGTCAGCAGCTCACGGAACTTGCGCTCCTCCGACAGCAGCACGGGCACCACCTCGCCAGGGCCGGCCGGCTGGCCGAACCAGGTTGACGTGCCTGCGATCAGCTCGGCCGGGAGATCGCCGAGTGTGAGCGAGCCGCCGCCGCGCCACAACTCGGTGAGCGAACGGCGCAGCAGACGTCGCAGCACGTAGCCGCGGCCGGTGTTAGACGGCCGGACACCGTCGCCGATCACCACGATCGCCGAGCGGAGGTGGTCGACAAGGATCCGCATCGACCGCAGCTGCCCGGGCTGACCTGGATCCAGCGGCCAGACGCCCGGCAGCGCCGACATCCACGGCGCGAACAGGTCGGTATCGAAGACCGACGGCACCCGCTGCATCACCATGAGCAGACGCTCCAGCCCGAGGCCGGTGTCCACGCTCAGCCGCGGCAGCGGCTCCAGACTGCCGTCTGGCAGCCGCCGGTA
>JASIGS010000583.1 GCA_030052355.1 Streptosporangiaceae bacterium
ATCGACGAGCTGCCGGGGTTGTGGGCGGTGCGTCAGATCTTCGACGACCCGGAGGGCGACCACGACTGGGGGTTCTCGGCCACCGTGGACCTCGCGGCCTCCGACGAGGCCGGCGTGGCCGTCGTCACGGTCACCGACGTGGGCCAGCTGTGATTCTCCGCAGCCCGGCTCGGGTCCTATGAGCCGGTGACCGACTGACAGTCCAGCTTGGCCTTGGCCTCGGCCTGCTTCGCCGCGCTACTCCCCGCCGTCGCCGCGAGCGCCACGAAACTCGCGAGGTCCTGGCGAAGCTGGTGCGATATCGCGGCATTCGACTCCAGCACGCTGCCGGTTAGCTTCTGCAGGTTCGCGGTGCCCGCTAGCACCTCGTTAAGGATCTTGCAGACGGTGACGTCCGCCTGATTCTTCGGCACGGTGCTGCTGCTGCTCCCGCTGCCGCAGCCCGTCACGAGGCAGGCCGCGAGCGCGGCGACCGCCGCGCCGGCGACGCCGGCCTTGAGGTGGTTGGACATCCGCCAGGCCCTTCAGCTCGTCGCGACCCGGGTCAGGGAGCATGTTACGGGCGAAGAGGGCACCAGGCTGGGGTTATCGACAGCCGGCTGGCTCCGGCCGTCCGGTCGGCCGCGGGGCCGGCCGGATCGGCTCGCTCAGGGCTCCTGGGTGAGCCCGATGACGTTTCCGTCCGCGTCCTTGACGGATCCGACGAGCTTGCCGCCACCGACGTCGTACGGCGGCTCGTGCAGGGTCGCACCCGCGTTGGTCAGCTCGTCGATCGTGGCCTGGATGTCGGGCACGGTCCAGTAGCTGACCGGACCGGTCATGCCTCTCGAGTGCCCGCTCGGGTCGAGGCCGAGCTCCAGTTCACCGACCCGGAAGCCCACGTAATAGGGCGCCTCCGCGTACGGCTCGACGCCAAGCAGCCCGCCGTAGACGGCCTTCGCCGACGCCAGGTCCTGGACTGGAACGCGGATGAGGCTCGGTACGCCTGAGGTCATAGTCGCTGGCTCCTCGCGCTTGGTTCGTCTTGCGGCCAGCTCGGGCGGGCTGGCACCAGTATGACGACCTTCACGACGCGGATGTGACCGGCCGTCAGCCGGGCTGTCCCGCCTCCAGCCGCGCGGGCGGCTGCGGGATCGGCAGCGGTGATCCAGCCCGCTGGCTCAGCCCTTGGGCTCAGCCCGGCAACCGAGGTCAACGGCGAAACCTACCGGCTGGTAGTTAACCGGATTCCCAGGACACAAAGCGGAAGTCTACGTAATCTGTTCTAAGTGATGACAGGAGTGGATAAATGAGGAAAGTACTCGGTCTGGCTTGCGCCGGGACGATCGTGCTCGGTGGCGGCTCGATAGCCATGGCCGACGGGCATAGCTGGAGTCACCACCACCGCCAGCCGGCACCTGCGCCCACGGCTACCCAGGCAGCGCGCACGCCCGTCAGGCCAGCGCCCACGCCAACGAGTACGGCGGCAACGACTCCGGCGCCAGCTTCGACACCTACCTCAACCCCTTCGGCTCCGACATCCACCTCACCCGCGCCCACGCCGACACCCACGTCACCCGCGCCTACTTCCACGCCGACCTCGCCTCCTGCTGCGTCAGCGGTCACGCCGGTCAGCGGCGTACCCACCGCTGACCTCGGCGCATTGCAAGTAGACCTCGATGGGTCCCAGTTGCTCAACGACTGGTCCAGCTCTGCCAGTGATCTTTATCCGTGCCCGGGCGGATCTTCATACAGCGCACCCAGCGTGAACTCCAGCGGCGACCTAGTCCTCACGACCAGCGGCCAGACCGGAAGCTGCGCCTATGTACAGAGCAACGCCCAGTACGGCTATGGCACCTATGAGGCTCGCGTCTACGTTCCGGCCGGACCGAACGGCACCATCGCCAACTGGCCCGCGTTCTACGGCAGCGGCGAGAACTGGCCCGACGGCGGCGAGATAGACGCGTTCGAGGCAATGGGCGGAACGGACTTCGCCGGATACGATCCTGGCCTGCCTGCCGGGCATCTCAGTGGTCCGGCGATAACGAGCACTCCTGGCTGGCACACGGTCGACGCCGTTTGGGGACCGGGAACCCTGGCCATTTACACGGACGGTCAGCTATCTGACCAATGGTCAAGCCCCTACCTGGACATCACTTCAGGCGGCACCAGCGCGATGTGGTGGACGTTCGATAACTTCACCGGCGACGACGGGTACAACACCGGCGAGCCATCCACCATGCAGGTTCAGTACTTCCGGTACTGGGCCTGGCAGTAGCAAGGTCCTGCGTCGCGGCTCAGACTCCGCGCGCGCCCACGGCGCGAGCGGTCCGCCAGTCAGCCTGGCTGCTGGATACCGTGCACGATCACGTCCACGACCTCGCGCGCGAACTTGTCGGTCAGCGGCTGGTGGCCGTGCAGCAGGCGGTGGTAGGCCGCTCCGAACAGCAGGTCGAGCACGACCTCATAGTCGGTGCCGGCCGCCAGCTCGCCGCGCGCAACGGCACGATCCAGGATGGTCCTGTGCTGGGCGCGCAGGCGCTCGACCACCCGTTCCCGCCAGGCGACGGCCAGCTCGGGTCAGGCTGGCACCAGTATGACGAGCCGTCCGCCAGGGGTGTGACGAGGCGGGTGCCGCACCGCAGTCACCGCGCTGCGATCATTCTGATGGTGGTACCAGGCCGGCCTCGTAAGCCGCGATCACGAGCTGGACCCGATCGCGGGCCCCGAGCTTGGCCAGCAGGCGCGCCACGTGGGCCTTCGCGGTGGCGGCGCTGATGAACAAGCTGGTGGCGATCTCGGCGTTTGACAGGCCGCGCCCCACCATGGTCAGGACCTCGCGCTCGCGCTCGGTGATGCCCCGGATCTCCCGTCGTGGCCGGCGCGGCTCGGGCCGGTCGGCGAACTGGGCGATGAGGCGGCGGGTGACACTCGGCGCGATGAGCGCGTCGCCGGCGGCGACGACGCGGATTGCGGCGAGGATGTCGTCCAGCGCCATGTCCTTCAGCAGGAATCCGCTCGCACCGGCCCGCAGCGCGGCGTAGACGTAGTCGTCGTCGTCGAACGTGGTGAGCACGATGACGCGGGCCGCCGCGGGCTCCCGGGTAATCATCCGGGTGGCCTCGATGCCGTCCATGCCGGGCATCCGGATGTCCATCAGCACCACGTCTGGCCTCAGCTCCCTGACCAGCTGGACCGCCTC
>JASIGS010000071.1 GCA_030052355.1 Streptosporangiaceae bacterium
CATGAGCGTGACGTCCAGGCCGGCCCCGCGGGCCGGCCTGGACGCACCCCGCGCCCAGTCTGTGCAGAAGTGATGCCAGCATGGCGTCGTGATCGAGAAGATCCTGCCCCCGGCGGCGGCCGGGGCTGAGGCGTTCGGGGATCCGCCTGGTATCGCGTTGCACCCGGCGGAGGAAGCCCTGCTGCCGAGGGCGGTGGACAAGCGCCGGCTGGAGTTCGCGACCGGCAGGGACTGCGCTCGTCGCGCCCTCGCCGCACTGGGGGTAGCCCCGGCGCCGATCCTGCGCGGGGAGCGTGGCGCCCCGCAGTGGCCGGACGGGATCGTCGGCAGCATCACCCACTGCGCCGGGTACCGGGCCGCCGCGGTGGCGCGTGCCAGCGACGCGCTCACCATCGGACTTGACGCCGAGCCGGCGCTGGCCCTGCCCGACGGCGTGCTCGACCGCATCTCGCGGCCGGCCGAGCGTGCGCGACTGCGCGACCTGACCGCGGCGGCACCAGGTATCTGCTGGGACAGGCTGCTCTTCAGCGCCAAGGAAACGACCTACAAGGCGTGGTTCCCGCTGGCCGGACGCTGGCTCGGCTTCGACGAAGCGGAGATCACGCTGCACGAGGCGGACGGCACCTTCGATGCACGCCTGCTCGTGCCTGGCCCGACGGTCTGCGGCACCACGCTGGCCGGCTTCGCCGGCCGCTGGCTTGCCTGCGACGGGCTGATCCTGACGGCCGTTGTTCTGCAGCGCGAATTTCGCTCGGGGATCAGCGAGGCGTCGCGCCCTGGCCCTTGACCCGTCACCTCCGGCTGGCACCATGTCTGGTCCGTTGATCACGCGCGGGCGGCTCGGACGAGACTCGCTCGCCGCCTCCTGACGAAAGGACCCGACCGTGCCCGAGGAACCCTCAGCGCTCCAGACCCCCTTCTCCCGCCGCCGGTTACTGACCGGCGCGGCGGTGCTCGGAGGCGCAGCCGCAGCCTCGATGGCCCTGCCGTCGAACCTGCGCAAGGCGGTTGCCGCAACGACCCCGCCGACAAGCTTCAACCCGAAAGAGATCAAGCACATCGTCCTGGCGATGCAGGAGAATCGCAGCTTCGACCACTACTACGGCACGATGCCGGGCGTGCGGGGCTACGCCGACCCGACCGCCATCACGATCGCCTCGACCGGTGAGAGCGTCTTCTACCAGCCCGACCCGGGCAACCCGCTCGGGTACCTGCTGCCCTACCACCTGAACACGCTCGACACCGGCGCCCAGGGCATTCCGTCCACCGACCACAGCTGGGGGACGCAACACGAGGCCTGGGACGGCGGCAAGATGGACGACTGGATCGCGGCCAAGGGCCCCTGGACCATGGGCTACTACGAGAGCCAGGACATACCCTTCCACCGGCAGCTGGCCGAGGCCTTTACGATCTTCGACAACTACCACTGCTCGGTGCTGGGTCCCACCACTCCCAACCGCCTCATGTGGATGACGGGCAGCATCGATCCCAACGGCGAGGCCGGCGGTCCCATCCTGGAGACGTACTACACGCTGCCGGGCGTGCTCTCGTGGCCCACGTACGCGGAAGCACTCACCGACGCCGGGATCACCTGGAAGTTCTACAACGAGAACAACGACTACATGAACGTCCTGCCGTACTTCGCGAACTTCTACAACGCACCCACGGACTCAGTGCTGTACCAGAGCGCCGTACCCAACCCGCCCACCGGGACGTTCGAGTACGACTGCAAAACCGGCAACCTGCCGACGGTCAGCTGGCTCGGCGCCTCAGAGGAATTCTGGGAGCACCCCAGCAACCCGCCGAACTACGGAGCGACCTGGATAGCCTCCAAGCTCGACGCCATCGCGGCTAACCGCGAGCTGTGGGAGTCCACGGTGTTCATCCTCAACTATGACGAGAACGACGGCCTCTTCGACCACGTCGTGCCGCCCACCCCGGCAGCGGGCACGGCGGACGAGTTCGTCACCCTGACCTCCGCGGCTGGAACTCCTGGCGACGGGCTCCCGATCGGGCTCGGCTTCCGGGTCCCTTGCATCATCGTCTCGCCCTGGACTCAGGGCGGCTGGGTGTGCTCGGACGTGAGCGACCACACCTCGTGCCTCCAGTTCCTTGAGGTGGTCACCGGTGTGCCGTGCACCCAGATCAGCGCGTGGCGCCGGCAGACCGTCAGCAATCTGACCGGCGCGTTCGCCGGTCCCGTCTACAACCCGAAGGCGCCGGATCTCCCTGACACCAACGGCGACTACTTGCTCGCCCAGTACACCAGCGAGAACCTCCCGCTGCCGCCCTTCCCCACCACCAACCAGGTCTTCCCGGTGCAGCCAGCTGGGTTCCGCCCGCACACTCGCTAGCGGACCACTTCACCGGCTAGTGCGCTCCCGCGGCCCGCGCCAGGAAACTGCCCGCGTGGCGGCGGGGGCGCACCCGTGGCCTGCGCTCACGCCTTACGCTCGTCTGGCGGTCTGAGTCCATTTAGGATTGCGCCTGACGTTTGCGCGAAAGGTGGGGCATGTCCTCAGGCACGGAGGACGACGACGGCCTGACGCCGGGTCCGCTCGGCAGTCTCCGCCCGCTGGAGGACTACAAGCCGGCACACGGGGACCCGAGTCTGCGCGACATGCCCCTGCTTGACTACGAGCCGAAGGTTATCCCGAAGGCCGTAGCCAAGAGGCTTGGCCGCCTGGGACGACGAGAACTCCGTATCCCGCAGCCGAGGATCACCACCCCCGCCTGGTCCAATGAGCAGCCCATTCCGGGTTTGCTGATAGCTCTCCGATCGACCGGGAGGGACGCCTTCGGATGTGGTCGCGCGATATCGGAGCTGGATACTGCCGTGCGTCGCGCCAACGCGCTGCTTGAGGACCTGGAAGCCGGCGATGACGTCAGGTCATGGCCGATGCCAACGCGTCCCGAGCGCGGCGGACTGTGGCTGCTGGACGCCACCCAGGGATCACTGGATACGTTGTGGGTCGTTTACGGCTCGCTCGTCACCGCCGCCACTAGTACGCCCGTGAGCCTGGCATCCTTCGCCAGCCTGGCCTGGACGGCAAGCAGATCCGCCCGCCGGATAGCCAGCCGGTTCCGGCTCCGCCACCTGCGGCCCCATGAAATAGACGAACGCCCGAAGACTGAGGAGCTGGCG
>JASIGS010000584.1 GCA_030052355.1 Streptosporangiaceae bacterium
CGTCCGCGTACTGGCGCGGCGTCTTCGTCGTGCCGTTGGTGAAGATCGCGAATGGCGTGCCTTGTCCCGCGAGCCAGCGCGTGATGTCAAGCGCGCCAGGGAGGGGAACGAGGCCCTGGTTGTGGCGGTCGCCAAGGACCAGGGTGCCGTCGAGGTCGAACAGGAACCCCCTTGCGTCGCGCAGCCGCTGCCGCACAGTTGTCTCAACCACGGGTGCTCCCACCACCGGGCGCTCGGTCGCCGCTGGCTCAGTCATCGGCTGCCGCCTGCAGTTCGGAGCGGCGGCCGGCGTGCAACTCGAGGCGGAAGCCCTGCCGCTCGACCACCAGGTCCTCGAGCGGTGGCCGGGTGGCGAGGCCGGACAGCAGCTCGGTGACTGCCGCGAGCTCGGGGTTGTAGTGCCGCTTCGCCGGACCGGCCGCGAGCATGGCGTCGACCTGCTCGGCTGGCATGGTGGCGCGCAGCAGCAGTTCCTCGTCGGACAGCCGGGCGCCGAGCCGCCTGCGCAGGTCGGCGGGCGGCAGCGGCGGGGGCTCGGCCGCGAGCTGCGCGGCGCGCGGCAGCGACAAGATGCGGTCACGCACGTTCTCGTCCACCGGCGCGGTCGGCCGCCCGAAGCTGCCGAGCACGTACCTGATCGTCTGGTCAGGTACGTTGCCGTAGCGCTCACTGCCGATCACGTTGTACAGCGCCTGGCCGCACACCATCTGCGGGAACGGGGTCACCATGATCGGGTATCCGAGTTCCGCGCGCACCCGGCTGACCTCCTCCATCACGGCGCCGAACCGGTCGAGCAGACCGATCTCGGACAGCTGGCGCTTCATGGTCGTGACCACACCGCCCGCCACCTGGTGGCGCAGGAACGACGCGTCGTAGGGCTGCGGTGTTCCGGCCGGCAGTCCTTCAGCCTGCGCGAGCCTGGTGAAGTACGCGGCGACCAGCCGCAGTGCCCGGTCGTCGATGTCCACGGTGTGGCCGAGCTCGCGCAGGTTGGCGACGAGGTGCTCGCCGTCCGGCAGCGAGGTGCCGTCCGACAGCGCGCCGCAGGCGACCTGCAGCACCTGCACGCCGAGCTCGGCCGCTGTCAGGTAAGCCAGCTGTGACAGCCCGATCGTGCAGTGCGAGTGCAGCTCAAGCGGCTTGCTGCCAAGCTGCGCGCGGACCGCGGGCAGCAGTGTGCGGGCTCGCTCAGGGGTCAGCAGGCCGGCCGGGTCCTTGACGTAGACACGATCGATGTCGGGGCAGGCGGCCATCTGCGCGGCGAGCCCGGCGTAGAAGGCGTCGTCGTGCACCGCCGAGATGGTGTACGTCAGCGCGCCGACCACCTCGGTGCCGCCGGACCGCTTGATGGCACGGGCGCTGGCCCTGACGGCGTCCATGTCGTGCATGGGATCGAGCACGATGAACCGCGACATGCCGGCCAGCACAAGCCGCTCGTAGGCGAGCTCGATCAGCGCTGGATGGCAAGGCTCCCACGAGATGAAGCGCAGGCCGGAGCCGATGAACTGCAACGGCGTCCGCGGCGCGGCCTGGTGGGTCAGCCGGATCCGCTCCCACGGGTCTTCCCGGTGGGTCCGCACCGCGACGCCCATGTGCGTGCTCGACGTGTAGTCCAGCGCCAGGAAGCCGACCCGGTCGAGCACGGGCGCGATCTGCAGCATGTGCGCCGTCCGCAACCCGGTCGCGCTCCACAGGCTCTGGTTGCCGTCGCGGAGCGAGACGTCGACGAGCGCGATGTCAGCCACGTACGGCTCCGGCTGGAAGTCCGGCCGTGTCAGCGTCGCGCAGGAACCGCGGGAACAGGCCGGTGTCGTAGCCACCGCGCTCGAACTCGGCCAGCGCGGTCAGCTCGGCGTGCATGCCGATCGTGGTGGCGACGCCGTCGATCCGGCACCGCGCCAGCGCGCCTTGCAGCCTGCCGACCGCCTGCTGCCGGTCCGCGCCGCTGACCACGAGCTTGGCCAGCAGCGAGTCGTACCACGGCGGCACCGTCGTGCCCGCCTGGACGTGCGTGTCCACCCGGACGCCGTGCCCCGCCGGGAAAACGGCTGCGGTCACCGTGCCCGGGCTCGGCCGGAAGTCCTGCGTCCAGTCCTCGGCGTTGATGCGGCACTCGATCGCGTGACCGCGCAGCTCCACGTCTGCCTGCGCCAGGGGGAGCGCACGTCCCTCCGCGACAGCTATCTGCTCGGCGACCAGGTCGAGCCCGCACACGGCCTCGGTCACCGGGTGCTCAACCTGGATCCTGGCGTTCATCTCCAGGAAGTAGAAGCGCCCGGCTGCGGGGTCCACGAGGAACTCCACGGTGCCGAGGCCGCGGTAACGCAGGTACCGGCCGAACGCCACTGCCGCGTCCCGCAAGCCCGTGCGCACGTGGTCGTCCAGCAGCGGTGCCGGCGCTTCTTCCACGAGCTTCTGGTAACGGCGCTGCACCGAACAGTCCCGATCGCCGAGGTGTATCACCTCGTCGCCGTCGCCGAGCAACTGGACCTCGACGTGCCGGCCCGGCGTGATGTAACGCTCCAGGTACAGCCGGCGGTCGCCGAACGCGGCGCCGGCCTCCGCGGTCGCCAGCTCGATGGCGGCCTCGAGCTGGCCAGGGTCGTACACCGGACGGAGCCCGCGCCCGCCGCCGCCACCGACCGCCTTGACCAGCACCGGCCAGCCGATGCCGGTGGCGATCGCCGCGGCTTGGGTGCCGGTGCTGGCAGGCCCGCCCGGCACCACGGGCAGGCCCGCCGCGACCGCGTGCTCGCGCGCTGCCAGCTTGTCGCCGACAGCCTGCAACTGACCGGCCGTCGGGCCGACGAACGTGAGCCCGAGTCGGGCGCAGGCCCGGGCCAGTGCCGGGTTCTCCGAGAGGAAGCCGTACCCAGGGTGGATCGCGTCGGCGCCGGCGGCGAGCGCGGCCGTGGTCACGGCGTCCACGGACAGGTAGCTCGCGGCGGGCTGCGCCGGACCGAGCCGGATCACGGCGTCGGCCATCCTCGCTCCGACCGAGTCGAGGTCGGCGTCGGAGGCGGCCACCACGGTCTCGATGCCGAGCCGCTGACAGGTGCGCACGATGCGCACCGCGATCTCGCCGCGGTTGGCGACCAGCAGCCGGCGGATCCTCACTGCTATGCCTTCGCCCGCTCGGCTGGTGCGCCGCCATCGCCGGTCGCCTCGACGTCGACCCGCATCAGCGGCGTGCCCTGCGGCGCGAACTGCGCGTCGGCGACGAGGATCTCGGTCACCGTCCCGTGCAGGCCAGCGGACACCGAGTTCATGAGCTTCATCGTCTCGATG
>JASIGS010000585.1 GCA_030052355.1 Streptosporangiaceae bacterium
ACGAGAGACAAGCACAGGATCGACTATCTCGGTTCCCTGTTGCTGGCCGCCAGTGCCACCTGCATCGTGCTGCTGACCTCGTGGGGCGGCACGCAATACGGCTGGGCCTCGCCGGTGATCATCGGCCTCATCGTGGTGGCCGTTGCCCTGGCGTTCGGCTGGTGGCTGTCGGCACAGCACGCCGCGGAACCGGTCCTGCCGCTGCGGTTGTTCAGGAACCGGGTGTTCTCCGTGTGCGCAGCTATCGGCTTCGCCGCCGGTTTCGCGATGTTCGGCGCGCTCTCGTTCCTGCCGTTGTTCCTGCAGGTGGTGCGCGGGGTGTCGGCCACCATATCCGGCGTCTACCTGCTGCCCATGGTGCTCGGCCTGCTGCTCACCTCGATCGCGAGCGGGCAGCTCATCTCCAGGACCGGCCGCTACAAGGTCTTCCCGATCGTCGGCACCGCGCTGCTCGTGGTCGCGCTGTTGCTGCTGTCACGGCTGTCGGCGACGACCTCGTCGCTGCTCACCAACATCTACTTCTTCATCCTCGGCCTGAGCCTCGGCCTGATCCTGCAGGTACTCGTCATCGCGGTGCAGAACTCCGCGGATTATGCGGATCTCGGCGCCGCGACGTCGGGCGTGACGTTCTTCCGCTCGATCGGCGGCGCGTTCGGCGTGGCGATCTGCGGGTCGGTCTTTTCGAACCGGCTGGCGACCGGGCTGAGATCCGCGCTCGCAGGCGTCCGGCTGCCGCCCGGCTTCAACCCGGCGACGGCACAGTCGAACCCACGCGCGCTGACGGGCCTGCCACCCGCTGCGCACGCGGCGGTGCTGCACGCCTACGCGGACGCGGTTGACCGCATCTTCCTGTTCGTGGCGCCCATCGCCGCCGTGGCTTTCGTGCTGTCCTGGTTCCTGCGAGAGGTGCCGCTGCGGCAGACAGCGGGTGCGGCAGATCTCGGTGAGGGTCTCGGGGCGGTTCCGGCCGAGCGCTCCTCGGCCGGCGAAATCGAGCGCGCCCTGCTCCGCCTCGCTGACAGCGATTTGCGGAAGGCGGGTTACACCAAGCTGGCTGAGCAGTGCGGTCTCGGTCTCCCGGCCGGCAGCTGCTGGGTGCTCGCCAGGCTGGCCAAGAACGGCGACATGCGGAGCATCGACCTGGCCCACGAAGCCGGGGTGACAGTTGATGCTGGCCGACCCTACGTCGACAGGCTCACCGAACGCGGGCTGGTTCAGCGACTGGACGGCGTGCTGGCACTGACGCCCGCCGGAACGGCTGCAGCCGACTGCCTGTTCACGACCGCGCGGGAGGGCCTGGCGAAGATACTTGCCGACTGGTCACCCGAGCAGCACGCGGACCTAGCCGCGATGCTCGACCGGCTGTGCCGGGCGCTACTCGGCGAGGACGCCGACCGCCGGGCCATTCGCGATACCCCGGCTCGCCAGCTCGCAGCGGGCCGTCAATAACCCGCCAGCCGGCCAGCGGGCGGGGAGCGTACGA
Source organism: Streptosporangiaceae bacterium (assembly GCA_030052355.1). The sequence goes on from JASIGS010000585.1 coordinate 1,484, forward strand.
TTCAGCGCATGCCAGCCGACCGGAACGCGGCGAGTGCAGGACCGCAGTTCCTTCAGGTGCAGACCACCACGGACTCCCGTGCCGAGGCCATCGAACTCGCCCAGGCCGCGGTCGAGGCCAGGCTGGCCGCGTGCGCGCAGGTAGCAGGGCCCATCGCGAGCACGTTCTGGTGGGAGGACGCGCTCGAGCGGTCGGAGGAGTGGCTGGTGATGCTGAAGCTGCCCGCCGACCGGTACGACGACCTGGCCGAGTTCCTCACCGACCGGCATAGCTACGACGAGCCCGAGATCATCGCGACGCCTATCGTTGCCGGAGCCGCCGGCTACCTAGACTGGCTTCAGGAGGAGACCCGCCCGCGCTGACGGCGCTAGCCCGGGAGCACAAACCCCCGGACCCCGAGAGGCGGGCACGCGACGGGAGGCCGCCGATGACCTCAGGGGGCTTCCGGACGCCGCCGGGGCACCGTCGGCGCCCGCGTACGGACTTCGGCCTGTTCGGCCCGCAGTCGGTCACCTGGAAGATCATGGGCGAGCCGGTGATGTGGCTTGCGGGGATGCGTGCGCTGTACCTGCAGGCACTGCATCCCCGTGTCATGAAGGGCACCTGGCAGAACACCTCGTTCGCCAGGCCGGACGAGGCGTGGGGCCGGTTCACCAGGACCATCAGGTTCGTCCAGACACGCACCTACGGCACGATGGCAGAGGTAGACCGCGCGGGCCGCCGCGTGCGGAAGATTCATGCCGCGCTGACCGGAGTCGACGCCGACGGCAGCGAGTTCCGCCTCGACGAGCCTGAGCTGCTGCTCTGGGTGCACTGCGCGGAGATCGCATCCGAGGCCGAGGTCGCGCGGCGCAGCGGTGTGCGCGTGACCGCCGCCGAACTGGACGCGTTCGTGGACGAGCAGCGCCGCAGCGCGGAGGTTGTCGGGCTCGATCCCGCCAGCGTGCCCGGCAGCATGGCCGAGCTTGACGAGTACTTCGCGCAGATGCGGCCACGGATCTACGCGTGCCCCGAGGCCAGGCAGGCGCTCCGCGGATCCTTCACGCCGAAGGTTCCGCTGGCGTTCCTGCCGCTGCGGGTCATCGCGCCGCCGGTCAACCTGCTGGCGTTCGCCAGCCTGCCACCATGGGCGCGGCAGATGTACGGGGTGCCGACACTGCCGCTGAGCGACGCTGCCGTGACCGTGGCGCTCCGGGCCGCCTACGAATCCAGCAGCCGGGTGCCGCCGGAGTTGCTGTTCGTGCCCGGCGCAGCGCTGGCGCGGCGGATCCGGCGCCTCGCCGCCTGACGGTCACTCCCGGCCTAGCTGTCACGCAACAAGCGCCCAGCCGGCCGTCGCCGGCGGCCGCCCGCAGTACGTCTGCGATCCGGTCCCGGTCGGCGTGCGACGCGCGCAGCTCGCCCGGCGGAACGCTGTCGCTCATGCTGCCAAAACTACGCCGGCTGCTTCGGCGGCGGGACGTTCCAAGATGTCATCACCGGCTCATCGTGCTCGGACCCGAGCGTGCTGATCGTCCCGGTATCGAGCCGGAAGCAGCGGCCTTCTGTCGGCTTGAGCCGCAGCCAGCGGGCCGTCAGTACCCGCAGCAGATGGCCGTGCGAGACG
>JASIGS010000586.1 GCA_030052355.1 Streptosporangiaceae bacterium
AGTGGCTGCCGGCGCTGGCCGGCGGCCAGCTCTGGACCACTGTCGGGCAGCCGCCAGGGTCTACGCCCACCTACTTCTCGCCGTGGGCCGGGTTCGCCGTGCTGTGCGGCTGGGCCGCGCTCGCCGTGGCGGCGGGGGTGCTGTCTTTCGTCAGGCGCGACGCCTAGAGACGGGGGCCTGCCAGCCGGCCTGATACGTCAGGCCGGCTGGCAGTGCGGGCACCAGCAGGTGATCCGCTCTTCGAGGACCTGGCCCTGGTCGGCGCGCTGGATCACGGTGCCGCAGCGGCGGCACGGCAGCCCCGCCCGGCCGTACACCCAGGTCTGCTCGCCGCGCGCCGGGTTGCCCGTGGTGACCTGGCCTATCCGGTCCTTGTTCGCCTCCAGCAGGCGCCTGGCCAGTTCCACCAGCTCGCTCAGGTCACCGCTTTGGCCGGCCGGGCGCCATGGGCTTATCCCGCGCAGGAACAGGGTCTCGGCCTTGTACAGGTTGCCGATGCCGGCGAGGTTGCGCTGGTCGAGCAGTGCCTCGCCGATCGCCCTGCCCGGGTCGGCTGCCAGCCGCCGGACCGCCTCGGCCGCGTCAAACGCGGGACTGAGCAGGTCGGGTCCGAGGTGGCCGACAGCATCATCCTCGCGGCTCGTCCTGATCACCTCGACGATGCCGAGCCGATAGCCCACCGCCTCCCACTCCTGGTTGGCCAGCACCACCCGGACCCGGTGGTCGCGAGGCGGGTAGGCCCGCGGCCGGCCGATCCGCCACGACCCGTCCATCCGCAGGTGAGTGTGGACCGTAACGTCGCCGTCCACCCGGATCAGCAGGTGCTTGCCGCGGGAGACGGCCTCGGCCACGGCCCGGCCGGACAGGTCTGTGGTGGCGAACCGTGGCACCCGGAAGTCGCTGCGCACCAGTACACGATCCGCGAGCGCGGCGTGCAGCTGGCGCGCTGTCCGCCACACCACGTCGCCTTCCGGCATCGCCGGACCTTTACAGGAACCTGCGCAGGTGCAGCAGGTCACGCGGGTTGCCCTGGACCCTGATCTTCCCGGTCACCCAGGCCCGGAGGAAGGTGCCGGGATCGGCGCCGACGGCGACCACCACATCGCTGGCGGCGGTGAACCGGACCTGGGCCGGCGGAGCGTCGGGATCGGCCAGCACCACCGGGTCGACGCCCGCCGGCCGCACCCTGGTGGCGAACGTCACGCCGAGGTCCGTAACCCGGCAGCTCAGCGTCCTGTCGAGCACGTAAGCGCCGCGCTCCTGAGCGGACAACTCCGAGATGCGACCGAGCAGGTTCTCCAGCGCAGCGCGGCACTCGTCGGCTGTCGCCATCATCGCCTCGCCTTCGCGGTCATTATGGCCGGCGTCCGCACGGGCGAGGTGCGGGCGGCAGCACCGAGGCTGACGGTAGCGTTCATTGCATGGAAAGGGAACGACTGATCTGGTGGCCGGTGCAGCAGCCAGGGAGGCCAAAGCGTGGAGCCTGATGACGCCGCAGGTCACACTCGTAATGCTGGGAGCACGGCATCTTCCGGGGACAGCCCGGACCCCGATGGCCGGACCGCCGCGGCGGCTGCTGCCGGAAACGACCCCCTGACCTCCTCCGCTGCCGCGGCCCCGGCGGCCAGCACCGGCGAGCCGCGGGTCGATGCGGCGCTGAGGCTGCTGGACAGGCTGCCGGACCTGCCGGTCAGCGAGCACGCCGAGCTCTACGAGCAGGTGCGGGAACAGCTCAGCGACGTGCTCGGCGAACTGGACACCGGGCCGGGAAACTGACCCTCATCCCGATGAGCAGGAGACTGCGCCTTGATGCAGAGCTGGTACGCCGCGGGCTGGCCCGGTCCCGCGAGCAGGCGGCGGACCTGATCGCGGCCGGGCGCGTCGCGGTGGCCGGCCAGACCGCGGCCAAGCCCGCCTCACAGGTGGCCGTCGACGCCGCGATCACCGTCGGGCAGGTGAGCGGGGAACCGGAGTACGCGTCGCGGGGCGGGCACAAGCTCGCCGGGGCGCTGGCCGCGTTCAGCAGCCTCACGGTGGCGGGCCGGCGGTGCCTGGACGCGGGAGCGTCCACGGGCGGCTTCACCGACGTGCTGCTGCGGTGCGGTGCCGCGCACGTGGTGGCTGTGGACGTCGGCTACGGCCAGCTCGCGTGGTCGCTGCGCACCGATCCGCGGGTCACCGTGCTTGACCGCGTCAACGTCCGCAACCTGAGCCCGGACCAGGTCGCTCCCGCGCCAAGCCTGGTGGTGGCCGACCTGTCGTTCATCTCGCTGACACTCGTGCTGCCTGCCCTCGTCAGCTGCGCCGCGCCGGGAGCCGACTTCGTGCTGCTCGTCAAGCCGCAGTTCGAGGTGGGCAGGGACAAGGTCGGCAGCGGCGTGGTCACGGATCCGGAACTGCGGGCTGCCGCCGTGACCACGGTCGCAGCCGCGGCGGCGGACGCCGGACTCGGCGTGGCGGGTGTGGTGGCAAGCCCGCTGCCCGGCCCGTCGGGCAATGTGGAGTACTTCCTGTGGCTGCGTCGCGGCGCCCCGCCGCTCGAGGAGGACGAGTTGCGCGAGGCCGTAGCGGCAGGCCCCCAATGAGGAGCATGCTGCTGGTCGCGCACACGGGCCGTCCGGCCGCGCTTAGGGTCGCCCGGGTGGTCGCTGCTCAGCTCGCCGAGGCGGGCATCGCGATCCGGGTGCTCGAGCCGGAAGCGCCCGACTTGCGCCTCTCGGCGGCGGTTAGCGTGCCGGTGTCCGCCGAGGCGGCCGACGGGGCGGAAATGGTCCTGGTCTTCGGCGGTGACGGCACGCTGCTGCGGGCGGCCGAGCTGGCGCGACCAGCGGGCGTTCCGCTCCTCGGCGTGAATCTCGGTCACGTTGGCTTCCTCGCCGAAGCCGAACCCGAGGACCTGACCGCCGCGGTCGGGAACGTCGTTGCGCGCCGGTACTCGGTCGAGCAGCGGATGACCATCGAGGTCACTGTTCGCAGCAACGGCGCGCCGGTAGCTGAGGCCTGGGCGCTGAACGAGGCCACTGTGGAGAGGACGGCGCGGAACCGGATCCTCGACCTGGTTGCCGAGGTGGACGGCCGGCCACTGTCGCGCTGGGGGTGCGACGGCGTGGTGTTCGCCACCCCGACCGGGTCGACCGCCTACGCGTTCTCGGCAGGCGGGCCGGTGGTCTGGCCCGAGGTGGAGGCGCTGCTGCTGGTGCCGATCTGCGCGCACGCACTGTTCGCCGGGCCGGTCGTGGTGTCGCCCAGGTCGGTCCTGGCCGCCGAGGTTATCGGCGCGGCGGGCGGCCAATCGGAGGCATCCGGGGCCGTTTTGTGGTGCGATGGACGTCGTATGGTCGAGCTTCCGCCCGGCTCGCGAGTCGAGGTCCAGCGCGGCAGCAAGCCGGTCTTGCTCGCCCGGCTGCCCGAAGCGGCCGATGTGGCGGCGAACGGCTTGCGGCCCGCCGATGCCATGACGGGTGCGCCGTTCACCGACCGGCTCGTGGCTAAGTTCGGGCTGCCGGTGGCGGGCTGGCGCGGGCGGGCAGGCAGGGCGGGGATTCCCGTGCCGGGCGGGCCAGAAGGTCCAGGCGGGCCAGCAGGTAAGGAGCCACGCGGCCATGCTTGAGGAAGTTCAGATCACCGGCCTCGGGGTGATCGACGAAGCCGTCCTGGAGCTGTCCCCGGGGTTCAACGTGGTCACGGGCGAGACCGGTGCCGGGAAGACGATGGTCGTTTCCGGACTCGGCCTGCTCTTCGGCGGCCGGGCAGACCCGTCCCGGGTACGGCCCGGAACGGAGCGGGCCGTGGTGGAGGGCAGGCTCAGGATCGACCCGGGCGGCACGGTCGCGCGGCAGGTAGGCGAGGCGGGCGGCGACCTGGACGACGACGGCAGCACGGTGATCCTGACCAGGTCGGTGAGTGCGGAGGGCAGGTCGCGGGCCACCGCCGGCGGCCGTTCCGTGCCGGTGTCGCTGCTTACCTACCTGGCCGAAGATCTTGTGGCCGTGCACGGGCAGTCCGACCAGCAGCAGCTGCTGAGGCCCGGCAGGCAGCGCCAGGCGCTCGACCGGTTCGGCGGGCCAGAACTCGCCGAGCTGCTGGCGGCCTATCAGCGCTCCTACCACCGGCACCAGCAGGTGGCCGCCGAACTCGACGAGCTGACCAGCCAGGCGATGCAGCGCGAGCGCGAGGCCGAGGACCTGCGCCGGGGCCTGTCGGAGGTAGAACGGGCCGAGCCGGCGGCGGGCGAGGACGTCGAGCTGGTGGCGGAGGAGGAGCGGCTCGCTAACGCCGATGCCCTGCACTCGGCCGCCACGGCCGCGCACGAGGCGCTGGCCGGCGACCCGTCGGCCAGCTACGAGGCGGCGGACGTGCTGAGCCTGCTGGCGGCGGCGAGGACGGCGCTGGAGTCCGCGGCCCAGCACGACCCGAAGCTGGGTGCGCTGGCCGGCCGTGTCGGCGAGGCGGCTTACCTGCTCGCGGACGTGGCCGGTGAGCTGGCCGCCTACGCGCAGTCGGTCGAGGCCGACCCTGCGCGGCTGGCCATGGTGCAGGAGCGGCGTGCCGAGCTGGCCAGGCTGGTCCGGGCGTA
>JASIGS010000587.1 GCA_030052355.1 Streptosporangiaceae bacterium
CAGGTAGCTGCGCAGCCCGCCCGGCGGCACCCCGAGCCGCACGGTATCCCCGGCCCCGACAGTGAACGCAGTCCCCGGCTCAGGCTGCCTGGCCTGCCCGCCGGACCCGATGATCCTTACCGGCGCGGGCGCGCCGGCCAGCGCCGCGACCGCGCCGGTGCCGAACCGGAGCGACAGGCGGCCGAGCGTCACCTCGAGGGCTGCGTCGCCTGGCTCGTTGCCAGCGAGCTCGTTGGCCAGCCGCAGGCTGGCCGGGTCGGCCGCGCCGCTGTGCGGCACGCCGAGGTGCCCGAACCCGGGGCGCCCCAGGTCCTGGACGGTGCTGAGCGGGCCCGGCTGCAGCACCTCGACAGGCCCGCTGTGCTGGTCCGGGGGGGCGACCCCCCGGAGCCCCCCGCTGTGCTGGTCCGGGGGGACGACGCCAGTTCCGTCCGCAGATGCCGTCGGGCTGAGCCTTGGGACGGGGCGGAAGCGCACCTGCCTGCCGGGCGCCAGCAGGGCCGGCGGATCACTGCTGGTGTCCCACAGGACCGCGTCGGTGCGTCCGAGCAGCCGCCAGCCGCCGGGCGAGGCCGAGGGGTAGACCGCGGCCAGCCCGCCGGCGATCGCCACCGATCCGGCCGGAACCGAAACCCTCGGGGTGTTCAGCCGTGGCACGCCAGCGAGCACCGGGTCGAGACCCGTCAGGTAGCCGAAGCCCGGGGAGAAGCCGAGCCAGCCGACCCGGTAGCTGGCGGCCGCGTGCCGCCTGATGACCTCGGTCACGGCGAGCCCGGTCAGCGCGGCGACGTCGGCTAGGTCCGGCCCGTCGTAACAGACGTCGATCTCGGTGATCTCGCTCGCCGGACCCGTTTCGGCCGCAGCCGGGGGAGTGGCCTGCAGCCGTCGGGCCAGCTCGCTGCCCCGCCAGCTGTCCGGTTCGAAGCTGACCAGGACCGTGCAGGCACCCGGTACGACGTCGAGCACCCCCGGCAGGCGAGCCGCGGCGACGCCGGCCGCGTACGCGGCCGGCGTCACCGCCGTCCCGCTGAGGTCCACGAGCAGCGCAGCATCCCCGGCGAGCCTGATGTCCAACCCGGCCACCGTCAGGCGAACGGCGCGACCGTCGCGCCGGCCCGCTCCATGGCTGCCCTGACCGCGCTGGCCAGTGTCACGGCACCCGGAGTGTCTCCGTGCACACAGATGGAGCGGGGGGACAGCAGGACCTGGGTCCCGGCCACGGACTCGATGACCCCGTCGGTCACGAGCCCGGCGACCCGCGCGGCGACGACGCCGGGATCGGTAAGCACGGCTCCGGGACGGCTGCGCGGGACCAGGCTGCCGTCGTCGTTGTAGCCGCGGTCGGCGAATGCCTCCGTGACCACCCGCAGGCCGGCCTGCCGGGCGGCCAGCTCGCTCTGTGAGCCCGGCAGGGTAAGCAGCGGCAGGCCGCGGTCGTAGCTCGCGACGGCGGCCGCGACCGCCGCGGCCTGCTCCGGGTCGCGGGCCGCCCGGTTGTACAGCGCCCCGTGCGGCTTGACGTAGCCCACGCGACCGCCCTCCGCTCGTGCCACCCCGTCGAGCGCGGCTATCTGGTAGAGCAACTCGGCCTCGAGCTCGACGGGCGGCACTGTCATCTCACGCCGGCCGAAGCCGGCAAGGTCGTGGTAAGAGACCTGGGCGCCGATCGTGACACCGCGGCTCACCGCGGCCGCGCACGCGCGCCTGATCGTCAGCGGGTCGCCCGCGTGAAAGCCGCATGCCACGTTGGCGCTGGTGACGACGGCCAGCAGGGCTTCATCGTCGCCGAGCCGCCAGGCACCGTAGCTCTCGCCCAGGTCGGCGTTGAGGTCAACGACCTTGAGGTCGCCGGTCACCCGGGCTGGCTCTCCTCGGGTGGCAGGTCGGCGAGCGCGTCGGCGATCTCAGCCTCGACAGGGCCCGCCTCGGCGATCGTGTTCATCAGCTCGTGCATTACTGTGTGCCGGCTCTCGCCGAGGTCGAGCAGCCGCTGAGCGGCCTCCCACAGCTCGGGTGGGTCGTTGCGCCACAGCCGGTCTGCCAGCGCGACGTGCTGGCCGATGTGCTCGTCATCGGCCGGGCCGACCTGGATGTCGTCGTGATAAGCGGCCAGCAGGATCCGCCGGTCCGACGTGACCGCCGGGTTGAGCGTGGCCAGGTCGGTGCCCTGGTACCCGCCGTGCAGCAGCGGGAACGCGAATACGCGACGGGCGAGTGCCTCCAGGTCGCCGTCCGGCAGGAGCCTGGACACCATCTCCGGCTCCAGCCCGAACGAGGACGGGTCGCGGTACACGGTGGGGAACGTCCGCATCGCCTCGAACACGGCCTCGAGTGTCGTCGCGACCGACTCGTCGGACAGGCCCTGCCGGGCACCGGCCCAGCGGACCCAGGCGAGCAGCACGTGCGGCATCGCCTCCTGCTCAGCGCGGGACAGCACGACCTTCCGCGGCAGCCAGTCCAGCAGGAACGTCGTGGCCTTCGCCGGACTCACCCGCAGCGGCCTGGCAAAGTCGCGCTCGTAGCCGTAGGCGACGATGTGATCGGCGCACCTGCTCGCGGCCTCCCGGTCGGACAGGTCTTCCGCCTCGTCGGAGGCGAGGAACTCGGCCACGAGCATCGCACGGCGGTCCTTGCGCCACACCTGGCGCCGGGAGGCGACGGTCACCGCCGGGGCTGCCGGGGCGGTGGCCATGCCCTCCGCGCCGGCCGGGAGCACCGGCGGCAGCGTCCTGATCCTGGCGCGGATGAACGCGTGGTAGGAGGGGAACGACGCGCTGACCGCGGGGTCGGCTGCCTCCTGCGTGGCGGCCAGCGCGGCTCCGAGTATGCGCCTGGCCTGCGGCGGGTCGACCTGCATGAACGTTGAGCCTGCGCCGCCGGCGTCCCGGCAGTAGTCGAGCAGCTTGGGCACCTGCGAGGTCACCCAGCCGTCCCTGGCCATGCCACCCGCTGTGTAATCGACCACGACGACGAGCGCGTGCTGTTCCTCGCCGGCGTAGCTGAAGACGCAGACGACCTCGTCGCGATCGCCGAACGCGTCGGAGTTCACGTAGCACTCGGCGGCCTCGACCGCGCCCACGTGCTGCGCCCAGGCCGGCCTGGCCACCCCGCGATCCATCAGCTCCAGGGCCGCCTGCTCGGCCTTGACCGCCTGGCGGGGCGTGCCGAGGCAGGCTATGCCGGACAGCAGCGCGAGCGCCGCCGGGGTTCCCTGCTCGGCCGCGTACCTGACGAGCCCCTCGCCCACGAGTTCCTCGACGTCGGCGCCGCGCCGGCGGCTGCGTGCCGTGCGGGCGTGCTGGCCCCACCAGGTGCCCAGCAGCTCACTGACCATGAGTTCGGCATCCAGCGGGCTGCGGACGGCCAGCAACTCGCGGGCGGCGCGGAGCATCTCGGCGAACAGCGCGTTCGGCGGCGGGTTCACCGGGCCGGGCGACTGCCGCGGCCCCCGCCCGGGCGTACGCTGCTGGCCCCTGTCGCCTGCTGGATCCTTGCGTCGGCTCTGGGGGCTCACCCGTCTAGCTTGGCAGATTCCCGCGGCGTCGTGCCACGCATGACCGCGCGCGCCGCCGATTTTCGGCCTCCGACCTGGCTCGGCGGCAATTAAGAGGAGAGAAGTCCACCGGTTCTGCCCGACTAACCAGCGAACGGGCAATTAGTCCGGTAGCGTCCTGCTGGACGGGCCTGCCACAGCCGGGACCCAGGCAGCCCGGCTGGTGCCGCCTCCGCGGGACGGAAGCGGCTCCCGGCAGCCGGTCACCGCGGCAGGCTGCCTGCGCTGGCCCGACCCGTGTTGTATACATTCACGGGATTGCCGGTTACAGCGACATAACTAGGTGTTTGGTGCGCACTATGCGCCGGCCGCCTGGCCCGGCGGTCGGCGAGTGCCCTGGCGCGAGAGGGACGGCGGTACGGGATGCGAGCAGGGATCGCGGCGAGGATTTCGGCTTGGCAGCCCCGGCGCGGCTCACGCCGCAGGCTGGTTCTGGGCGCGTGCTGCGGCCTGGCCGGCCTGGCCATGACCGTGGCGGGCTGCGGTGCGGCTGCGTCCGCGCCTCCGGGCGCGGCCTCGTCGGACGGCGGCACGACCGTGACCTACGCGCTCGCGCCCGGCGTGACCGCCAACTACATCTTCCCGTTCGACGACAGCGACGTTTACACCGTGTACAACGTCGATGACTTCCAGTACCTGCTGTACCGCCCGCTCTACTGGTTCGGCCACGGCACGAGCCCGTTCATGAACGAAGCCATGAGCCTCGCGTATCCGCCGGTCTACAAGGGCCAGCAGGTGACGATCCGGCTGAGGCCCGGCTGGAAGTGGTCCAACGGGGAACCCGTGGACGCGCAGGACGTCATCTTCTGGATGAACATGATGAAGGCCGAGGCGGTTCCCTTCAACCAGGGCCCGTCGATCGGCCTGGCCAGCAACTGGGGTGGCTTTGTGCCGGGCGGGATACCCACCGACGTCACGGACATCCATGCGGTCGGCACGTACGACGTCCAGATGACGATCTCGGGCGCCTTCTCGCAGACCTGGTTCACCGACAACGAGCTCAGCCAGATCACCCCGATGCCGATGGCCTGGGACGTCACCGGATCCGGCCCGAGCAACTGCGTCGGCGGCTCGATATCCGACTGCCGCGCCGTCTACAACTACCTGAGCGGACTCTCGAACAACCAGACGGCCGACGGCACTTCGAAGATCTGGGGGGTGGTGGACGGAGCGTGGCGGGTGCAGAGCCTGACCAGCCAGAACGTGCTGACGCTGGTGATCAACGACAAGTACTCAGGCAAGCTGCCCGCGGATCACGTCACCAGGTTCATCGAGGAGCCATTCACCTCCGAGCAGGCCGAGTACGACGTGCTGCAGGATCCCACCAGCAACGAGACGATCGACGTCGGCTACCTGCCCACTGACGACGCCCCGCCCCCGTCCGGCTCCGGCGTCGGGACCAACCCGGTGTCGCTGACCGGCTACAACCTGTCCACCCAGTGGGTATGGCAGCTCAGCTACTTCCCTTACAACTTCGCCAACCCGACCGCCGGGCCCATCTTCAGCAAGCTCTACTTCCGGGAGGCCTTCCAGGACCTGGTGGACCAGGAGGGCACCATCGACGGCCCGCTGCACGGCTACGGCAAGGTCACCGTCGGCCCGGTGGCGACCTACCCGGTGACGCCGTACGTGTCGGCGCAGCTGAAAGACGGCGGCGATCCGTGGCCGCTCAGTGTCACCAAGGCCGAGAGCCTGCTGCACCAGAATGGCTGGTCGGCGTCTAAGTCAGGAGGCACCGACACCTGCACGCGCGCGGGCACGGCACCGGGAGACTGTGGTGCGGGCATCAAGGCAGGCACCCCGCTGGACCTCACGCTGTTCTACGCCACCGGCATCGACTGGATGGCGTCCGCGGCCAAGGAACTGGCGTCCAACGCCGCGCTGGCCGGTATCAACCTGACAGCGACGGGAGAGACGTTCCAGAACGTCATCGACGACCTCGGACACCCCACGAGCTGGGAAATGGCCTTCTGGGGCTCGTGGACCTACTCCCCGGACTACCTGCCAACGGGGGACGAGCTGTTCCTCAAGGGCGCCATCGCGAACTACGGGGACTACGACAACACGCTCAACAACATCCTGACCAAGGCGACGCTGCACGCGAGGACCCCGGCCGCGTTCGACCAGGCCATGTACACCTGGGAGGACAACCTGGCCAAGCAGCTTCCGGTGGTCTGGGAGCCGGATACGCCGACCCTCATCGAGACCATCAAGGGGCTGGACATCGGCGTGCAGAACCCTGCGCTGACGATCACGCCGGAAGACTGGCACTGGCAGACGTGAATCGGTCCCGGCCGGCCGGACCAGGCTCGTGACGGCGTACCTGACCAGGAGGGCGCTCCAGGCGCTCGTCGTGCTCGTGCTCGTCACGCTGGTCGTTTTCCTGCTGCTGCGGCTCACGCCGGGAGGGGCGGAGGCCGCCGCGCTGGGCACCGGCACCTCGCATCAGGAGTTCCTGCTCCAGTACCTGAGCTGGCTCGGCCAGGTGCTGCACGGGAACCTGGGGTTCGCCCCCGCCCTGAACACGAGCGTCGGCTCGCTGCTGGCCACCAGCCTGCCGCGCACGCTGGCGCTCACCGTGACGTCCACGCTGGTCGCGCTCGTCGTCGGGGTGCCGCTCGGCTTGCTGCAGGCGTCGCGCCGAGGCGCGGCGACCGACCACTCGCTGCGCGGGCTGACACTGCTGCTCTACGGGACGCCCGCCTTCGTGCTCGGCCCGGTGCTGATCCTGGTATTCGCAATCCGGCTGCACACCTTCGGTGTCGTCGGACCGCAGGCCGCGGGTTTCTTCG
>JASIGS010000588.1 GCA_030052355.1 Streptosporangiaceae bacterium
CTGCCAGCTGGACGACGGCAAAGCCGGGGCGCGCGCCTGCGACCGCATCTTCGGCAGCTAGCCGGCCGAGCTGCCGCGCTCGCTTCACCGTCTCGGGCGACACCGCGCCGTTCGGCGGCGATTTGCCCGGTCTAGCAGGGTTTTCCGAAGCAAGATCGCCGAGTGGGTGGATCTGGGCCGGCTATAACCGGCCCAGATCCACCCGCTCGATGATCAAGGAGCGATCGGGCGGCGTAGCTAAAGCCAGTTCGCACCTTTCGGTCGATATGCGAAGTGTCCACGGGCTTATGTCGCCGCAACCGCAGCCGGGCGCTGGCCGATCGAGACATCGGCGGCGCCTGCGGCACTCGCCCGCCGTGCGGCGGCACCCCGCGGGGCGGCACCCCGCGGGGCGGCACCCCGCGGGGCGGCACCCCGCGCGCGCCGCTTAGCGGTCGGCCTGACATGGTAATTTCGATCGTCCCCGAACCGCTTCGATGGGAGTTCGTGCTTGACCCGGCCGGCCACTCCCGAGCACGCAGGTCACGCTGCCTCGCCCGTCGCGGCCAGCGGGACCGCGGGTCCCGCCACCGCCGCGCGGCCGTCCTCGCGACGCTGGAGCTGGCTGGCGCTCGTCGTTCCCTTCCTGGCGGAACTCGCGGTCGGCGGCTATCAGCTCGGCGGCGCGTCGCTCTGGCGGGACGAGGGGTACACGCTCGAGGTGGCCAGCCGCCCCATCGGCGCGATCCTGTCGATGGTCCCAAACGAGGACGCGGTTCACGGCTTTTACTACGTGATCATGCACTTCGTCGTGGCCGCGGCCGGAACGTCTGCCGTCGCCCTGCGGCTGCCGTCGCTGCTGGCGATGGCCGTCGCGGCGGGCCTGACCGGCGGGCTCGGCCGCCGCCTTGCGCAGGACTCCGGCCTGCCGGCTGCCACGGTCACCGGCATGCTGGCCGGTCTCGTGCTGGTCATGTTCCCGCTCACGACCTGGTATGCGCAGGACGCCCGGCCCTACGCGGCGACCACGCTGTGCGTCGTGGCCGCGAGCTGGCTGCTGGTTCACACCGGCACCGACCACCGCTGGCGCTGGTATGTCCTGTACGCCGTGCTGATCGTGCTGATCGGCCTGCTCAACATGTTCGCGCTGCTGATCGTGCCGGCGCACGCGATCAGCCTGCTGCTGGCCAGGGGTCCGCGAGCGGCCCGGCCGGTCAGCGAGCCGTCGCGGCGCTCCGCCGCGGAGCGCTGGACCACTGAGCTTCGCTGGCTGGCGGCTGTGGCCGGGGCGGGTGTGGTGCTGTCGCCCTACCTGGTGATCTGCGCCCTGCAGGCTGGCTCGCTGTCCTGGATCACCCGGCCGACCGTGGGCGTCGTGCTCGGGCTGATCGCCGACTTCGCCGGCTCGAAGTTCCTGGTTCCGGTGACCGGCGTGCTGGTCGGCATCGGCATCGTGGCCGAGCTCAACGGCCGTCGTGGCCGCGGCTGGACGACGGCGAACCTCGCGGTGCCGTGGCTGTTCCTGCCGCCCGTCACGCTGCTCCTCGCGTCCCTCGTTTACCCCGCCTACGTCGAGCGGTACGTCGTCTTCTGCATGCCTGCCACCGCGCTGCTGGCCGCTGCCGGGCTGGTCAGGCTGGCCCGCGCGGTGACGTCCGCCCTGCCCGGTGGGTTGCCGCGCGCCCGCCAGGTCGCCTGGGTAGCGATAGTCGTGGTGATCGTGGCCGTGCTGGCGGCGGTGCAGGCGGGCCCGCAGCGGACCGCCCGGCTGACCTCATCGCGGCCAGACAACATGCGCGAGGTCGCGCGGATCGTGGCCGCGCGCGAGCGGCCGGGTGACGGCGTGATCTACCTGCCGTGGGACGCCCGAGTGGTGGGGATCACCTACCCGGCGCCCTTCGCACGGCTCAGCGACATAGGCCAGAAGGAGTCGCCCACGGCGTCGGACACGCTGCGGGGAACGGCCGTCCCGGTCAACGTGCTCGTCGCCAGGCTGCCCACCGTCCGGCGGGTGTGGATGGTGCAGTGGCTCGACGACCTCAAGGTGCCGAGAGTGCGCCGGGCGGAGGCCAAGCTGCTGCCGAGGCTCAGGCTGATCCGCAGGTGGAAGGTGCAATCGGTGGTCCTGTCGCTGTATCAGGTCCTGGCGAGCTGACACCGGATATGAGGGAGCCCCGTTGCCACCCAGGGGCGTGGCAGCGGGGCTCCGTCACAGCGCGCTGATGCTGGGCCGCTGGGGTTGCATTCTGGGGTGCTGGCGGCCCGTGGGCGCGGATGGGAAGCGCCGGCCGAGTCGGGGCTCGGCCGGCGCGACGCTCAGCCGGGCGCGACGCCCGGCAGGCGCGAGGCTTTAGCCGGGCGCGAGGCCCGGACTGGCGCGAGACTTCAGCCGGGCCTGACGCCCGGCCTGTGCGGACCGGGCCCGCAAAGCCCGGCCCGCGCGAAGAAGCTCAGCTGGACAGCGTGGCCAGCGGCTCCTGCAGGGTGGGATCCAGCTGGCGCCGCGGCTCGCCGCCGCGCGCCTGCTGCGGCGCGTAACGCGCCAGCCGCTTGCGCAGCTTGGACCGGCCACGGTGCAGTCGCGACATCACTGTCCCGAGCGGGGTCCCCATCATCTGCGCGATCTCCCGGTAGGGGTAACCCTCGATGTCCGCGAGGTAGATGGCCACGCGGAACTCCTCAGGCAGGTCCTTGAGCGCCTGGATGATGTCGGAGTCTGCCAGCCGCTCGATCGCCTCGGCCTCGGCGGACCTGGCCGGCTGGGCCAGCGGGTCGCTGCCGGTCTGCCACTCCTCCTGGAACTCTCCGCTGAGGTCCTGGAGTGGCTCGCGGCGCTTCTTCCGGTAGCCGTTGATGAAGGTGTTCGCCAGGATCCGGTGCAGCCAGGCCCGCAGGTTGGTGCCCGGCTGGAACTGGTGGTAGCCGACGTAGGCCTTAGCGAGCGTCTCCTGCAGCAGGTCCTCGGCGTCGCTGGGGTTCCTCGTCATGCGCAGTGCAGCCGGGTAGAGCTGACCCATGAACGGGACAACTTCCTGCTCGAATCGCTGGTTACGGTCCGGCATCTGCTCTATCTGGCTCACTGTTTCTCCGCTCCCTCGTGGACTGACACCCCTATGACGTGTCCAGCTGGCAAACGGATGCGTGATCTGCGTAACAGGCTGACTACGGAGAGTAAGAGTCGGAGGCAGCGCCCAGACGTTGCGTCGGTCTGGCCGCGAAGCGGCCTACCGCCGACAGCGAGCTAGATCCAGCGGTGGAACCACATCTTGGACAGCCAGGACGAATACGGGATCACCTGGGCGGTCAGGATCGGATAGATATAGGCGAAATTGAGCAGCACGACGAAGAGGTAGGCGCCGGCCGCGACCGCACCGACGGCACGACGGCCAGGCGCCGCCTTGGTTCGCCCGATGATCAATCCGAGACAGAGCGTGATCGCGATCACCAGGAACGGGTCGAACGCGACCGCGTAGTAATAGAACTCGGTCCGGTTGTCGTGCCAGGCGTACCAGATCCACGGCACCCACCCGGCCAGCACGCCGAGCAGCACCGCGCCGGCCCGCCAGTCCCGCACCGGCGCCCGGTCGAAGACCAGGTCGCCGATGAAGCCGGACAGCCACCAGAACAGGCAGAACACCAGCGCCAGGGTGCCGGCCCACCAGATGGCGGGGGTGCCGATGGCCAGTACTTCCGATGCGCAGCTGGACGAGCCGCAGCCGGACGGCGTCGCCCAGTAGAACGAGATCGGCCTGGCCAGCACGAGCCAGCCGAGCGGATTGGACTTGTACGACTGGAACGCCGACAGCGTGAGGCCGAAGTCCAGCATCCAGTGCTGGTACTGATACCAGGAGTCCAGCGTCGACAGGATGAAGGTGTGGTTGCCCTGCGACGCGGCGAGGTTCCGGTCGTAGCCGTCGTCGGTGGCGAACCAGCCGCTCCAGGTCGCCGTGTAGACGGCGGCTGGCACCACCAGGCACCAGACAGGAAGCCACTTGAGCTCGCTGCGCAGGCCGCCGACGATCCAGTCGCGGAACCCTGCTGCCCGCCGGGCGCCGAGATCCCAGCAGATCGCGAGCGCACCGAAGGCGAACAGGTACCAGAGCCCGTTCCACTTGGACGCTATGGCGCAGCCGATGCAGACGCCCGCGGCAACGCGCAGCCAGCGGATTCCGAGCTTCGGCCCGCGGGTGTCGTCGGGATTAGCCGCCGCGGCGGCCGCCAGCCGCGCCCGAGTCTTGTCCCGGTCAAGGACCAGCAGGCCGAACGCGGCGAGCACCCAGAACATCACGAAGATGTCGAGTATCGCGGTCCGGCTCAGCACGAGCTCGAGACCGTCGAGCGCCAGCAGCAGTCCGGCGATGCAGCCCAGCAGCGTGGAACGGGTCATCCGGCGGGCGATCCGCGCGGTCATCAAGATCGACAGCGTGCCGACCACCGCCACCGCGAACCGCCAGCCGAACGGCGTGAGCCCGAACGCCCACTGCCCGACCGCCATCATCATCTTGCCGAGCGGCGGGTGGGCCACGAGCTCGCCGACGAAGCGGCCGCCTCCCCCGGGCGTGCAGTTGCACACGCTGCTGTTGCCGGCCTTGTAGAAGTTCCCGTCACCCGCGACCAGGAGCCTGTTGACCCAGCCGACGTGGTTGAGTTCCACCCCGTGGTTCAAGATCGAGTTGGCGTCGGGCACGTAGTAGGTCTCGTCGAACACCACGGCCTTGGGCTGGCCCAGCCGGTAGAACCGCAGGAAGCCACCGAACAGCGTGATGAGCAGCGGCCCGGCCCAGCCCCAGAACGCGCTGCCAGGGATCGTCGGCGGCCTGCCCTCCGACGTCGCCGACGCGGGCGGCGCGGTGGCAGGCTCGGCCGGCTCCGCCACATCCGTCGCTGTCGCGCTCTGGTATGCCTTCATCGAGTGCCATGTTAGGCGCCAGGAGGGCCGGCCCGCGCCGCGAAGGTGACCGTGGAAGCGAAGATCGCTCGGGATATCCCGCTATTTATAGGAACGAGATGCTGACAATCGCGGCCGTCCCCATCGGTCAGCCCGGCGACGGCTCAGCGCGGCTGCGGGCCGCGCTGAGTGGCGCGACCTTGATCGCGGCAGAGGATACGCGGCGGGTGCGGCGGCTCGCGGCCGCGCTGGGCGTGCAGCTCAGCGCCAAGGTCGTGTCGTACTACGACGACGTGGAGTCGCAGCGCGTGCCCGCGCTGCTGGCCGAGCTGGAGGCTGGCCAGGACGTGCTCCTGGTCACCGACGCCGGGATGCCCGGCGTGAGCGACCCCGGCTACCGGCTGGTCGCCGCCGCGGCGCAGGCAGGAATCCGGGTGAGCGTGCTGCCCGGGCCGTCGGCGGTAACCGCGGCGCTCGCCGTGTCCGGCCTGCCGTCCGACCGGTTCGTGTTCGAGGGGTTCCCGCCGCGGCGGGCGGGGGAACGGGCAAGCCGGTTCGCCGAGCTGGCAACCGAACGCCGGACCCTGGTCTTCTTCGAATCCCCGAGGCGGCTGGCGGCGACCCTGGCCGAGCTGGCCGAGGCGTTCGGTGCGGACCGCAGCGCCGTGGTGTGCCGCGAGCTGACCAAGACGCACGAGGAGGTGCGCCGGGGTGGCCTGGCCGAGCTCGCGCGGTGGGCAGCCGCGGGCGTGCTCGGCGAGATCACGCTGGTCGTGCACGGAGCAGAGGCAGCGGCGAGCCGCGTTCCGCCGGAGGCGGCGGTCGAGCTTGTGCGCGAGCGGGTCAGCGCGGGCGCCAGCCAGAAGGACGCGATCGCGGCGGTTGCCAGCGAGCACGGGCTGCGCAGGCGGGAACTCTACGAAGCGGTGGTACACGGCCGCTAGGGTCCGGCGACAATGGCCGCATGGACGTTACCGAGCACATCGATGTGCTGCACCGCGAGGGCGAGCTGCTCGCAGGCGCCGCGGAACGGGCCGGGCTGCAGGGGAAGGTGCCGAGCTGCCCCGGCTGGCAGGTTCGTGACCTGCTCCGGCACCAGGGCTATGTGCACAGGTGGGCCACCCGTTTCGTGGCCGAGGAGCTGCCTGGGCCGGTTCCCAGGTCTACCGAGCCCGAGATACTGGCGGCCGAGCCGGCCGACCCCGACCTCGTCGGCTGGTTCCGCGGCGGGCACGCGGCCCTGGTGCGGACGCT
>JASIGS010000589.1 GCA_030052355.1 Streptosporangiaceae bacterium
CCAGCCGCGACCGTCGGCGTGAACCAGCTCGAAGCGCGCGGCCTGGTCCACCGCACCGCCCACCCCGACGACAACCGCCGCAAGCTCGTGCACCTGACTGACGCCGGGCACGACGCGGCTCGCCGCGCCCAGGCAATCCTCGCCGAGCCGCCCGCCGAACTGGCCAGCCTGGACTCCGAGGACCTATCCCGGCTCGACGAGATCGTCACCCGGCTCCGGGGCGCCGGCACTGACCGCACCACGCGCTGACCGCAGCCCCCGGCGCGCAGCCGCCACACCCGCAAGAGAAGGAGCCAGAATAATGCCCGCAAATCCCATCGGGGTCGCACTCCGCGGCCGGCGTGCCGGCCACCACACTCTCGCATGGGCCCGCCCAGACCTGCAGGCCCCGGAGAACTTCACCCTGACCAGCCCCGCCTTCGACCACGGGGCGCCCATCCCGGAAAAACACCGCGGCAGACTGCTGCGCGCCAACATCTCACCCGCGCTCAACTGGACACAGCCGCCGCCTGGTACCGCCGAGCTCGTGCTCATCGTGCAAGACCCCGACGTCCCGTTCGGGAAGCCGGCCACCCACGCGCTCACGCTGGGCATCGACCCCGCTCGCAGCGGTATCCCCGAGAACGCCCTCACCAACCCCAGCCCCGTCCCTGGCATCCGGCACGGGAAGGGCGCGATGGGCAAGCGCGGCTGGGCCGGCCCCCTGCCGCCCCGCTCACACGGCCCGCACACCTACGCCTTCCAGCTCTTCGCCCTCGACCAGGCCACGGGCCTGCCAGCCAGCTTCTCCTTGGATGACACGCTCGCCGCCATCAAAGGTCACGTCATCGGCCGCGCCCGGCTGGACGGCACGTACGAAATCCGCTAGCACGCGCACGCCAGCCCGGCGGACTCGCCCGCCGCGGACCGCGCGCGAGATCAAAACGTGACGGAACCGTGCCAGCCTCGCGCATCGCGGTGTTCTACCGTTGCGGAACGGCCGTCGGCCACTCCGGATGAACGGGGAGTCCATGCCTGCTGCTCTCCGCAAGGTGGGCTGGAAGGCGGGAGCCTGGGCAGCGATGGCCTGTCTCCTGGTGGCTGGCTGCGGCAGTTCGGGTACCGCTTCTGGCCGGCCTGCCGCCAGCCGGCCGGCCCGCGGCGGGGTGGCGACGATCGCGACGCTGCTCGGCTCAGATGCCGACTGGATCTTCCCGTTCCAGTCGGCCGGCTACGCCGACACCGCGAATGTCGATGACTTCCAGTACCTGATGTACCGGCCGCTGTATTTCTTCGGCGGGGACGATGACTCGGTCGGGGTCAATGACCAGTTGTCGGTGGCCAGGCCGCCGGTGTTCCGCGACGGCGGGACGGTCGTGGTGATCACGCTGAAGGACTGGAAGTGGTCAGACGGGGAGAGCGTCGACTCGGAGGACGTGATCTTCTGGCTGCACATGATGGAAGCGGAGAAGGACAGCTGGTCCGGCTATGTGCCAGGCCTGATCCCGGACAACATCGCGTCGATGGCGAGCACCGGTCCCCGGCAGGTGACGCTGACCCTGACCAGGCCGTACTCGGCCACCTGGTTCACCGATAACGAGCTGTCCCAGATCACGCCGATGCCGATGGCCTGGGATGTCGCTGCGGCCGGAGGCGCGCCGGGCAGCGGCGGCTGCACGACCGACAGTGCCGGTGATGACTGGGCGAAGTGCAGGGCGGTGTACCAGTACCTGACGAAGCTGGCCAGGAACACCCCGGACTATGCGTCCGCGGCCTCGATCTGGGCCACGGAGGACGGCCCGTGGAAGCTCTCCTCGTACAACATCGCCGGCCCGATCACGTTCGTGCCGAACCCGAAGTACTCGGGCTCGCCCAGGCCGGACCTGTCCGAGCTGAAGTTCGTGACGTACCCGACCGGTGCGGCTGAGCTCGCCGCACTGCGGCACGGCTCGGTGGATGTGGCTGCCGTCCCGCAGGCCGGCCTGGCCGCCAAGGCCGCCGGCCCGCGGCTGCCGGCGGACGCCGCGGCGTTGCCGGGCTACCGGCTGGAGGCCAGCTACCCGTACGAAGTCAGTTACCTCGACATCAACTTCCACAACCCGGTCTACGGACCGGTCTTCCGGCAGCTGTACTTCCGCCAGGCCCTGCAGCACCTGGTGGATCAGGACGCCATCATCGCCGGCACCATGCGCGGCTACGGCTACCCGGGCACCGGCCCGGTCCCGGACGAGCCGCCCACCAGGTGGCTGCCGCCGGTGCAGAAAGACCAGGGCCCCTACCCGTTCAGCATCGCCACGGCGACGTCCCTGCTGACCAGCCACGGCTGGACCGAGATCAACGGAGTAGACACGTGCACCAGGCCCGGGACCGCAGCCGGCGACTGCGGGGCCGGCATCAAGAGAGGTCTTCGGCTGAGCCTGAACCTCAGCTTCGCGGCCTCCGGGCAGCAATCCGCACAGGCCAGCATCTACGCCGCAGACGCAGCACGCGCCGGGATAAGGCTCACCGTGTCCTATTACGGCGAAACACTGGCCGGGGCGGCACCGTGCTCGGGCCGGGCATGCACCTGGCAGATGCTGGACCTCGGCGGGTGGATTTACGCGCCCGATTACGCGCCGACCGGCGAGGACCTGTTCGCGACCGGGGCC
>JASIGS010000590.1 GCA_030052355.1 Streptosporangiaceae bacterium
CAAGGTCGATGTCTTCGTGAAGGGTCCTGGCTCCGGCAGGGAGACGGCGATCAGGTCGCTGCAGGCGACCGGTCTTGAGGTCGGGTCCATCCAGGACGTCACCCCCGTTCCGCACAATGGCTGCCGCCCGCCCAAGCGGCGGCGGGTCTGAGGAGTTAGCACTACACAATGGCTCGATACACCGGTGCGGACTGCAAGCGCTGCCGCCGCGAGAAGACCAAGCTCTTCCTGAAGGGCGCCAAGTGTGACTCGCCCAAGTGCCCGATCGAGATCCGGCCGTACCCTCCGGGCGAGCACGGACGTAACCGGCCCAAGGAGAGCGAGTACCTGCTCCAGGTCCGCGAGAAGCAGAAGGCCAAGCGCATCTACGGCGTGCTTGAGAAGCAGTTCGGCAACTACTACGAGGAAGCCGCCCGCCAGCGCGGCAAGACCGGCGACGTGCTGCTGCAGATCCTGGAGACCAGGCTCGACAACATCGTCTACCGCGCCGGGTTCGCCAAGAGCCGTGACATGGCCAGGCAGGTCGTCCGGCACGGCCACGTCCTCGTCAACGGCAAGAGGGTGGACATCCCCTCCTACCGGGTCAGCGAGAACGACATAGTTGAGATCACGTCCAAGTCACTAGGCCTGACGCCGTTCGTGGTGGCCAGGGCCGAGGCGGGGGAGAGGACCCCGCCGGCCTGGATGGAAGTCATACCGGACAAGATGCGCATCCTCATCCACAGCCTCCCGGTGCGTGCCCAGATCGACACGCTCGTACAAGAGCAGCTCATCGTCGAGTACTACTCGAAGTAGAAGGACGGGCCAGCCGCACGCCGCGGCTCCCGCATCGCTGGCGGGCCGTCCGCCAGCGGGGGATCGCGCTGTCATATAGCGGGCAGCGCGGAAAGGAACAGCCATGCTCATCGCCCAGCGTCCCGGGCTCACCGAGGAACCAGTCGACGAGTACCGGTCCAGGTTCGTCATCGAGCCGCTCGAGCCAGGCTTCGGCTACACAATCGGAAACTCGCTGCGCCGCACGCTGCTGTCGTCCATCCCGGGCGCGGCGGTCACCAGCATCCGGATCGAGGGCGTGCTGCACGAGTTCTCGACCATCCCGGGCGTCACCGAAGACGTCACCGACATCATCCTGAACCTCAAGGAGCTCGTGGTCTCGTCCGAGCACGACGAGCCCATGCACATGTACCTGCGCAAGCAGGGCCCGGGTCCGGTTACCGCCGCCGACATCGCGCCGCCGGCCGGACTTGAGGTGCACAACCCCGACCTGCACATCGCCACCCTGAACGCCAAGGGCAAGCTCGAGATGGAGCTGACGGTGGAGCGGGGCCGCGGTTACGTTTCCGCTGCGCAGAACAAGCAGCCGGGCCAGGAGATCGGCCGGGTCCCGATCGACTCGATCTACTCGCCGGTGCTGCGGGTGACCTACAAGGTCGAGGCGACCCGAGTCGAGCAGCGCACGGACTTCGACAAGCTGATCCTGGACGTCGAGACCAAGCCCTGCATCCGGCCACGCGACGCGGTGGCGAGCGCCGGCAAGACCCTCGTCGAGCTGTTCGGCCTGGCCAGGGAGCTGAACGTGGACGCGGAGGGCATCGACATCGGCCCGTCGCCCACCGACGCCGCGCTGGCTGCCGACCTGGCGCTGCTGATCGAGGAGCTGAACCTCACCGTCCGCTCCTACAACTGCCTCAAGCGCGAGGGCATTCACACCGTCGGCGAGCTCGTCGCCCGCAGTGAGCAGGACCTGCTGGACATCCGCAACTTCGGCGCGAAGTCCATCGAGGAGGTCAAGCAGAAGCTCAATGACATGGGCCTCTCGCTGAAGGACTCGCCGCCTGGATTCGACCCGGGTACGGCCGCCGACAGCTACGGCGCGGACGACGAGGACGACTACGTCGAAACCGAGCAATACTGACGAAGCGCAGCAATACTGACAGGTCCGATGCCTGGCAGTACCGAACGAGGAGATTCCTTCGATGCCCACGCCCACCAAGGGCCCGCGACTCGGCGGCAGCCCGGCTCATCAGCGGCACATGCTGGCGAACCTGGCGACCGCGCTGTTCGAGCACGGCAAGATCACCACAACGGAGGCGCGGGCTCGGCGGCTGCGCCCGCTCGCTGAGCGGCTTATCACCTTCGCCAAGCGGGGTGACCTGCACGCCCGCCGCCAGGTGCTTTCCGTCGTGTCCGACAAGTCCGTCGTGCACGAGCTGTTCACCGAGATCGGGCCGAGCTACGCCAGCCGGGACGGCGGCTACACGCGGATCACCAAGATCGGGCCGCGCAAGGGCGACAACGCGCCGCTGGCGGTCATCGAGTTGATCCGTGAGGAGGCCGAGGCCAGGCCTCGACGTCGGCGGACTCGCAGGGCGCCGGTGCCGGCCGCGGTCGGCGGGCGTGGCCGGGCAGCCGCCACGGACGCCGGGCAGGTCGCCGACGACGAAGCCACGCCGGAGACGGACCTGGCCGACGAGTTTGAGCCGGACGAGCCGGAGGCGGACGAGGCTGAAGCGGCTGAGGCCGACGAGGCCGGCGAGGACGAGTCCGCTGGGATCGGCGAGGACTCGGCGGCCGAGGCGGCCGCCGAGGCTGAAGAGGCCGGCGAAGAGGCAGACGAGGCCGGCGAGGACGAGTCCGACGAGGCAGACGAGTAGTCCGGTGACTGTGGGCGAGCCCGGCCAGCAAGAGCTGGCCGGGCTCGCGCAGCTTCGGCTCCGTCTCGACCTGAGCTATGACGGCTCGGCCTTCCACGGCTGGGCCACGCAGCCGGGCCTGCCGACGGTACAGCAGACCGTCGAGGAGGCTCTGTGGCGGCTGCTGCGGCTGCCAGAGCCGCCGACCCTCACCGTGGCAGGCCGCACCGACGCGGGCGTGCACGCGCGCGGCCAGGTGGCCCACGCTGACGTTCCGCGCCTGGCATGGGCCGGCGCCGCAGACACGGCGAGCCGCCGGCTGGCTCGGATGCTGCCGCCGCAGGTCCGGGTCCGGGCGATCGGGCCAGCGCCGGAGGGCTTCGACGCGAGGTTCTCTGCGCTCTGGCGGCGTTACTCCTACCGGGTCTGTGACGACCCGGCGGCCGCGGATCCGCTCCGCAGGCATGACACCCTGCTGCACGAGCGCCCGCTGGACCTGGCGCGGATGAACGAGGCCGGCCTGGCCTGCCTCGGCGAGCATGACTTCGGCGCGTTCTGCCGCCGCCGGGAGGGTGCGACGACAGTCCGCGAGCTGCTGAGGCTCGACTGGGCACGTGCCGAGCCTGGCGTGGCAGTGGCCACCGTCAGTGCGGACGCTTTCTGCCACAACATGGTGCGGTCGCTTGTCGGCGCGCTGCTGTCGGTGGGCGACGGCCGCAGGCCGCCTGGCTGGCTGGCAGAGTTGCTCGCGGCCCGGGTCCGCAACCCCGAGGTGAGGGTCGTGGCCGCCCACGGCCTGTGCCTTGAGGAGGTGGCATACCCCGAGCCTGCCGTCATGGCCGCGCGGGCGGCCGCGACCAGGCGCGTGCGGATCACCTGCTAGGCCGAACTCGAGGACACAGACCGCAGAGCCTGGCCTGGCGGGCTGGACACCTCCTCCGCTAGCCTTTCCGGCCTGCAACCGGGCTGCCCGTGCCCGGCTGTGCGTCGCCGAAAATGTCAGACCGGCGCGATAGAATCGACAACAGGTTCGAATGATCCGGGCTGATGGCTGGAGGTGACCAGCGATGTGCCAGACACCGGACGGTGTGGCCGGCGAGCCGCCTGACGCAGTCCCGGCGCCGAGCAGCGTGGCGGAGGCGCTGGCGATCGTGGAGGC
>JASIGS010000591.1 GCA_030052355.1 Streptosporangiaceae bacterium
GCGTGCCGACGAGTCCGCTGCCCGGGCTGGTGAGCAGCGGCGCAGCGAGCCAGCCGACGCCGAGCCCGGCCGCCGCCGCGGCGAGCGCGAGCAGCAGGTTCTCCCCGAGCAGCACCAGCGCGACCAGGCGAGGCGTGCCGCCGACCGCCTTGAGCAGGCCGACGCGCCTGGTCTGCTCCGCCAGCCGGCCGCCGACGATCACGGTGACGCTGGCCACCGCCAGCAAACCGAGCAGCCAACTGCCGACCACCAACGCGCGCTGCTCGTTCAGGACGAGGTTGTTGTCCTGCTGCGCGATCTGCTGCCAAGGCAGTACCTGCAGGTTCTGGAACTCGCCCGCGCTGTGCGCGTTGGCGAACGCCGGTGCCGCTGCGGCGCTGGCCAGCCGCACGTTGAGAATGTACGAGAGCGGCAGCGCCTTGGTCGCGAAGCTGCGCGCAGCGGCCTCGGTAACCCAGACCATGCCGCATTCGTCCGTAGGGAATGGGGTCCCAGCCAGCGAATAATCCGCGTTCGGATACGGAGCCGTGGCCGCGGTAACCGCGATCCCGGCGACCCGGAACGGCCTGCCATTCAGCGCGATGCGCTCGCCGACGCGGGCGCCGAGCGCCTCGGCGAAACTGCGCTCGAGAACCACGCCGCCGGCCGATACCCAGCTGCCCCGCACTAGCTTCGGCTGATCGACGGCGGAACGGCTCGGATCGCGCCCCTCGGCGATCACCCCCGCCGTGATCCGTCCTGCGCGCAGCGTGGCCCAGCCGATCGGAAATGGCCCGCTGGACCCGGTAACTCCCGGCGCGTGCGCCAGCGCGGCCATGGCTGCGAGCGCCGCCGCGGGCGTGGCGCCGCGTGGCATGGGCGGCAGGTCCGTGTAGCTCGCCACCACGTCGGGGCCCGCGGTGACCGCCCGAGTCTGCTGGTAGGGACGGCTGGTGACGCCGTACAGGACTAGCCCCAGCGTGAGCGTCGTGGTCGCCGCCGCGATCACCAGGAGCAGGAGGGCTGCCTGAGCCGACCGGCGCTGCAGGTCTCTCGCGATGAGCCGGGAAATGAGGGTGGCGCGGCCCATCAGGCCTCCTGCGCGAGTATGTCGGTCACCGGGCGGCGAGCCCCAGCCCAGGCCGGGATCGAGGTCAGGCCGGTCACCACGATGAGCGTGCCGAGCACCGCGGGCACCAGCCAGCCGACGGACGGGATGGTCGTTCCGGCCGCGCCCGCACCGTTCGCGGCCACGAACAGCCCGAGGCCCAGCGGTACGCCGACGATTGCGCCGGGGATCGCGGGCAGCAGTTGAGCGACCGCGATCGCACCGGTGAGCTGCCACCGCGTCGCACCCAGAGCACGAGCCAGCGCCGCGGCGCCGGCCGTGTCCAGGACCGTCGCCCACGCGGCGATGATCGCGTTCAGCACCGCCAGCCAGACCAGGGCTACGGTCAGCACCACGAGCATCTGCTCATCGCGCGTGATGACCGGGTTCGTCAGGGACGACGACCCACCCAGCCGCTGGTCGGCGGTTGCGTGGAAGGTCAGCACGGCGACGATCCCGGTCATCGTCACCGCCACGCTGGCTGCGCCCAGCAGAGCGCGGCGCGGCCTGCGGGCGACGAGGCGCACGCCCAGCAGCAGCGGGACCGGCAGCCGCCGGGAGATGGCGATGAGCCGGCCCCGGCGGCGCGGTGGCCTGGCGGCGTTGGCGAGGGCGCTCACGGTACTGGTGCGCGCGCCGCGGATCGCCGGCGCGAGCGTGGCAGCAAGCGCCACTACCAGGGCGACGCCGACTACCTCGGCAGCTGTGGCCACGGTCATGGCCGGCGCGCCGGGCGCGCCGACCAGCGCGGCGCCGGGGCTGGTGATGAGCGGCGCAGCCAGCCAGCCTGCAAGCAGACCCGCGCCGGCGGCGAGCAGCGCGAGAACCAGGTTCTCGGCCATCAGCACGACGCCGACCAGGCCGGGCGTGCTGCCGACCGCCTTGAGCAGCCCGACCCGCCGGTTCTGGTCCGCCATCCGGCCGCCCGCGAGCACGGCCACGCAGGCGATTGCCAGCAGCCCGGCGAGCCAGGCCCCGGGGGTCAGGACCTGCTGCTCGTCCTGGACGAGCAGGCCGTCGTTGTAGGCGATGCTCTGCCACGAGACGAGACCGCCCGAGCCCGGCCCCAGGTTGGCCTTGCTCTGTGCGGCGACGAAGGCCGGCGCCGCGGCGGGGTCCTTGAGCGTCAGATTCAGCAGGTAGGTCAGCGGAGCGGAACTGGACGACAGGGCGCGCGCGTCCGACTCGGTGACCCATCCCAGCCCTGGGCTGGCATTGGCCGGGATGCCGCTGATCCCGCCCGCCGAGCAGACCGTCCCGTTACAGGTCGTCGGCAGGTCGAAGGTGCAGTCGCCGCCCGGCGAGAAGCAGAGGTTGGGGTAGGGCGCGCTAGCGGCGGTGACCGCGATGCCGGCCACCGTGTACGGTCGCCCGTCCAGGCTGACCCGGTCGCCGACCCTCGCGCCGATTGCCTCGGCGAAAGTGCGCTCCAGCACGATGCCGTCCGGGCGCACCCAGCTGCCTGCGACCAGCTTCGGCTGGTCGACCGAGGCGGCGGCCTCGCTGCGCCCCTCTGCTTCGACGGGTGCCGCGACCTTGCCCAGCTTCACAATCACCGAAGCCACCGGATAGGGACCGCTGTGCCCGGTTACCCCGGGCGCGGTCATCAGCGCCTTCTCTGCTGCCAGCCGCTGCGCCTGGGCCGTGCCTAGCTGCTGGCGCAGTCGGCGCTTCAGCGGACCCGGAGTGTTCGGCCCGGCGGTGGGCGCCGGGCCGAACGCAGCGACCACGTCCGGGCCCCGAGTCTCCGCCCTGGTCTGCTGATACGGCTTGTTGGTGACGCCATGCAGGTCGAGCGCGAGCGAGAGCACCGTCGTGGCGGCGCAGATCGCCAGCAGCAGCAGAACGGCCTGACTCGGCCGGTATCGCAGGTCCCGGCCGACGAGCCGGCCGATCAGCAGTATCTTGCCCGCGCCCATGTCAGCAGTCCAGGTTCAGCAGAGCGCCAAGCTGACCGCTGCTGCCGCCGGTCAGCCTCGTCTCATCGATGAACGCGCCGTCCCGCATGGCGATCAGCCGGTCAGCTGTCGCGGCGATCCGCGAGTCATGGGTGACGATCACGAGCGTTTGCCCGGCCTCATGGAGACTGTCGAATAGCCGGAGCACGTCGAGCGTGGCCTCACTGTCGAGGTTGCCGGTCGGCTCGTCGGCGAGGACAACCTGCGGCCGGTTGGCCAGCGCACGGGCGATCGCGACGCGCTGCCGCTGCCCGCCGGACAGCTGTGACGGCAGATGCCGGGCCCGATCGGCCAGACCCAC
>JASIGS010000592.1 GCA_030052355.1 Streptosporangiaceae bacterium
GCGCCCTCGGCACGGCCACGGTCAACGGGATACGGGTGCGTCAGATTCAGCTCAGGATTCCCGGCGACTCCTTCCACGCGTTCGGAAACCTCCCCGAGCAGGTGAGCCACTGGACTGTTGTGGTCGACATGAGCCAGGCCAATCTGGTCCTCTACCAGCTCGGCATCGACGGCAGCGGCCGCGTCAGCGTGCTAGGGATCGGGGTGCCGTTCAGCTATTCCCTCCATCTCAGCCTGTACGACTTCAACACGAGAGGAATCAGCATCCAGCCGCCGTCGGGGAACCGGGAGCCGGCACCATCCGCGGCGCGGAGGCCCGGCTCGACCGGTTCGCCCACGGCAACACCAACCGCCAGTACCGGCCCATCAGCCACGCCTCGCCCAGCCACGCCGACACCGTCCCCCTCGAGGTCGCCTTCGCCGACGCCTACCCCCACATCAAGCTGCTCGGCTACTCCGGCGGCCGTCACGGGGTCACCGAGGAAGAACTGCTCGGCGCCGGTCTCGGTGGCCTCGAGTGAGCTTCCTGACGCTGTCTGACCGCCGCACTGGCCGTCGCGACAGGCGAGTGCCTCCGAGCTCGCGAGGCCACGGGTGGCGCCCCGATGCCGCGTTCTCCCTGTGAGAAAGTGGAGCGTGCGATTTGGTCTGAGTTACAACACCGCCGTCGTCGGTACCGACCCGGAGAACCTCAAGGCGATCGCTCGCCAGGCCGATGACCTGGGATTCGAGTCGTTCTACGTGCCCGAGCACGTAACCCTGTACCCAGGGGCGCGGGTCGGTCAGGCCGAGATTCCGCCCGATCTGCCGATCATCGACCCGCTCGAGTGCCTGGCCTTCGTCGCGGCGTCGACGACAACGATCTTGCTCGGAACCGGCGTGCTGCTGCTGCCCTTTCACCATCCGGTGGTGTTGGCCAAGCGCCTGGCCACTATCGACGTGCTTTCCGGTGGTCGCATGCGCTTGTTCACGATCGGGGTCAGCAGCCTCCCTGGTGAGGCTGCCGCCGTCGGGATCGAATACGCGACGAGGGGCCGCCGTGCCGATGAGTCGATCGACGTCCTCCGGGCTCTGTGGGGAGGCGACGCCTCCGGCACGAGTTTCAGCGGCGAGTTCTACTCGTTCGAGAACGTGACCAGTTATCCGAAGCCGCTGCACATGCTGCCGATTCACGTCGGCGGCTCAAGCCCGGCCGCCGCGCGCCGCGCAGGTCTGCGGGGCGATGGGTTCTTCGCCGGCGGCCTCCTGACGCCGCCCGAACGGCTGGCTCAGATCGAGCTCATGCGCGCGACGGCTGTCGCCGCGGGCCGGGATCCGGAGATTCTCGAATACACCCGCTGGGGTTCGATCGAGTTGGAACCTAGCGGTGCTGAGGCCTACGCCGCCCAGGGCGTCGACCGGCTGGTTGTCTCGACGACCTCGACCGATCTGAACGAGCAGCTCCGACAGCTGGAGGCCTTCGCCACCCGCCACGGCCTGCGACGCTGAGTGACCAATCCAGTGGCTGGAGGACAAAGCCGCCGGTCAGGCTACGGACAGACTGCGCGGATCACGGCCTCTTCCGCCGCCGGAGGTATGCAGACTCCGAGCCGTCCTTCCCACTCCGCTCGTGCCGCCTGGTACTCGGCCACGGCTTGCTCCATGGTCTGCGGCGGGGTTATGACTCCCAGTGGGCCGAGGAGGTGCTCGTGCAGCTTGGCGAGTTCAGTAGCGACCGTGCCGAGCTTGCCGGCATCATGCTTGGACCGTAGCCACAGCATCCAGTCCCAGAAATGATCATCAATTCCCCGGAGAGTCGAGGCGTTTGCCTGCCAGGGCGGCAGCGCGGCGTGCGGTTGGCTGAAGATCAGATCCACCTTGGCCGGGCCGCTCAGGATGAGCATGTAGCACCACGTGCGGCTGAGCCGATCCCACTGGGCGACGACGGGGTGCAGTGGGACGACGAGCTGAGGCAATGCTTCCCGGATCTCGTTAAAGTCGGCCGTTACGACCTTGAAATCCCAGTCCGATAGCGGCGTCGCCTGGCCGCTGGCCCGAGATCCGATCAGCTCGACATGCTGGATTCCGGCGTTCGAGCCCAGCACGCGCCTCACGTCGCCGGGTAGCACTAGGACGCCTCCTGACCGGCTTCCTCGGCGAGGTCGAAGTCGCCGGAAAGCCGATCAGGGTGGCCACGACGCGTCCCTCGGTCCTCGCGCAGGACCCGTCCGGGCATCGTTACCAATACACCTCTGAGGGGCGGATCTCGACGGCGCCGCCGTAGCGCGCTGCAGGAACGCGGGCGGCCACCTCGATTGCCGCGTCAAGATCGTTGGCCTCGAGGATGAACCACCCTCCGATGGCCTCCCGCGTCCCGACGAACGGGCCGTCCGTTGTGAGAGTCTTACCGCCTTCGACTCGCACGGTCGTCGCGTTCTCCGGCAGGCCCATGGGCAGCCCCGGGGTGACGCCCGGCGTCTGATTGATCCGCTGGTAGTCGGCGTAGACCTGTTTCTGCTCGTCCTCGGGTAGCGCGGCCTGTCGCTCGAGCGCGGCGCCCTGATAGATCAGCATGATGTAGTTCATTGCTTCCTCCTCGTCACTACCAGATAGTCACGCACAAAGACACATGACGAGCCG
>JASIGS010000008.1 GCA_030052355.1 Streptosporangiaceae bacterium
GCATAGCGCGGATCGCGGATGTATCCGCCTGTCCGGCTTCGTGCCGCCTGTTCCGGTGTTTTTAGTGATTTGGTGGAGCCTGCCCCGGTACCCACCCCTGGGTCGGCAGATGCACAGAATACTCAATCGGCCCTGTAGCTGGCGCAAAGCCAGAATCCAGTACAGAACGTTCAGCGGTCCACGCTGAGGTCACTCGCGGCCGGCACGGTAGGCTCGGCTTCCGTGTCCGACCGAGACGACCTGCTCAGCATGATCAAGCGGCTGGCCGTGGTGCGCGGCGAGGTGATCTTGTCTTCCGGCCAGCGTGCCGACTGGTACATCGACCTGCGCAGGGTCACGCTGGACGGCGCGGCAGCCCCGCTGGCCGGGCGGGTCATGCTGGACACCACTGCAGGCCTGTCCTATGACGCCGTCGGCGGGCTTACCCTCGGCGCCGACCCGGTTGCCACCGCGATGCTGCACGCCGCGGCGGCGCGTGGCCAGCGGCTGGACGCGTTCGTGGTCCGCAAGGAGCAGAAGGCGCATGGGCTGCAGCGCCGGATCGAGGGCCCGGAGGTAGCAGGCAGGCGGGTGCTGGCCGTCGAGGACACCTCCACCACGGGCAACTCGGTGCTCACGGCGGTGGATGCGCTCCAGGAGGCCGGCGCGGAGGTCGTTGGAGTCGCCGTCCTGGTGGAACGTGGCGCGCGGCAGCGCGTCACGGAACGCGGGCTGCCTTACCTGCCCGCGTTCGAGCTAGCCGATCTTGGTCTCGGCTGACGGCGCCGTATCCGCGGCGCCGCCCGTTCCCCCGTCCCCCATCCGCAGCTAGTCAGCCGTGCGACAGCGCCTGCAGTGCTAGCGCGCCCACCGCAATGAGGGCCAGCACCGCGACGCATAACAACAGCACGCCTGCGTAACGCCTGCGTCCGACGGGATCCGCATCGTGGCGTCCCATAGCCCGAGCGTAGACCCGCGTACTGCGCTGCGCGGCCAACTCGGCCAGGGCTGCTTCGGCCGCTGCCCGGGCTCGGCAATACTGGGCTTTGACGCCGACGGAGAGGACTTCGTGTCATGCCGATCGCCACGCCTGAGGTCTATGCCCAGATGCTCGACCGGGCGAAGGAGCGCGGCTTTGCGTATCCCGCGATCAACGTGACTTCCAGCCAGACCCTGAACGCGGCCCTGCGGGGGTTCGCGGAGGCAGGAAGCGACGGAATCGTCCAGATCTCTACCGGCGGCGCGGAGTACCTGTCGGGCGCCGCCGTCAAGGACATGGTCACCGGCGCCGTCGCGCTCGCCCACTTCGCCGGCATTGTCGCCGCGAAGTACCCGGTGAACGTGGCCCTGCACACCGACCACTGCCCGAAGGACAAGCTCGACGGCTACATGCGCCCGCTGCTCCAGATATCCCTGGAGCGCGTGGCCCGCGGCGAGGAGCCGCTGTTCCAGTCGCACATGTGGGACGGCTCTGCTGTGCCGCTCGGGGAGAACCTGCAGATCGCCTCCGAGCTGCTCGACCAGTGCGCCCGCGCGCACGTCGTCATGGAGATGGAGATCGGGGTCGTCGGCGGCGAGGAAGACGGCGTCGTCGGTGAGATCAACGAGAAGCTCTACAGCACGCCGGAGGACGCCCTGGCCACCGCCGAGGCTCTCGGCCTGGGCGAGCGCGGCCGCTACATCCTCGCCGCGACGTTCGGGAACGTGCACGGCGTGTACGCGCCCGGGCACGTCAAGCTGCGGCCCGCGATCCTCAAGGAGATCCAGGACGCCGTCGGCACCAAGTACGGCAAGGACAAGCCGTTCGACCTGGTGTTCCACGGGGGTTCGGGGTCAGCCCTCGAGGACATCAGGGAGGCCATCGGCTACGGAGTGGTCAAGATGAACGTCGACACCGACACGCAGTATGCGTTCACCCGGCCGGTCGCCGGGCACATGTTCACGAACTACGACGGCGTGCTCAAGGTTGACGGCGACGTCGGCAGCAAGAAGGCTTACGACCCGCGCTCCTGGGGCAAGGCGGCCGAGGAGTCGATGACCGCCAGGGTGGTGCAGGCGTGCCAGGACCTGCTCTCGGCGGGCACGAAGCTGCCGTGACCAGCCGGGCATCGGCCCGGCGGTACGGTCCACCTACGGCGCGAGCAGGATGGAACCCATGACGCACGAGAACCTGCTCGGCGGCCCGCCCGAGACGTTGCTGCCCGCTGACCCGCAGGCCAGTGCCGCGCTCGCCGCGGCCACCGACCCAGCGGAGGTCGCCGCCCGGTTCCCCAGCTACTGCGCCGCCTGGGCGGCGCTCGCCGAGCGGGCACTGGCGGCAGGCGACACCGTCTCCGGCTACGCGTTCGCCAGGACCGGCTACCATCGCGGACTCGATCAGCTGCGCCGGGCCGGCTGGCACGGCCACGGGCCCGTACCGTGGCAGCACGAGCCCAACCAGGGATTCCTGCGCTCCCTGCACGCGCTCGGCACGGCGGCCGCGGCGATCGGCGAGCAGGACGAGGCTGTCCGCTGCAGCGAGTTCCTCGCCGACGCGAGCCCGGCGGCGGTCGCCGCGCTCCGGCCCGAGGACAGCTGACGTGCCCGCCATCGTGATCGTCGGCGCGCAGTGGGGTGACGAGGGCAAGGGCAAGGCCACCGACCTGCTGGGCGACAAGGTCGACTACGTCGTCCGCTACCAGGGCGGTAACAACGCAGGGCACACGGTGGTCATCGGCGACGAGCACTACGCGCTGCACATGCTGCCGTCGGGCGTGCTGTCGCGAGCGGCGACGTCGGTGATCGGCAACGGCGTGGTCGTGAACCCAGAAGCGCTGCTGAAAGAGATCGACGACCTCATCGACCGAGGTGCCTGGCACGACCGGCTGCTCATATCGGCGAACGCGCACCTGGTCATGCCCCACCAGATAGCCCTCGACAAGGTCACCGAGCGCTACCTCGGCAGTGCGCGGATAGGCACCACCGGGCGCGGCATCGGACCCGCCTACAGCGACAAGGCCTCACGGGTCGGGATACGCGTCCAGGACCTGTTCGACCCGGGCATCCTCCGGCAGAAACTCGACCTGGTGCTGCGGGAGAAGAACCAGGTGCTGACCAAGGTCTACAACAGGCGCGGCATCGACGCCGACTCGGTTGCCGAGCAGTACCTCGGGTACGCCGGCCGACTCGGCCGGTACGTGGCCGATACCGAGCTCGTGCTCAACAAGGCGCTTGACGAGGGACTCGTCGTGCTGCTGGAGGGCGCCCAGGCCACCCTGCTCGACGTCGACCACGGGACCTACCCATTCGTCACCTCGTCGTCGCCCACCGCGGGCGGCGCCTGTGCGGGCTCGGGGATCGGGCCCACCAGGATCTCCAAGGTGC